>MTNE01000192.1 GCA_002011355.1 Thermoplasmatales archaeon JdFR-43
GAGGCAGATGCATATCATTTTGTAAAAGAAGAAGTCAAGGATATTGCAGTTATGTCCAATTATCCAAAGCAACTGTGGTATAGTCGCCTTTTGAAAAAAATAGCGATTGCATCAAATTTTGACAGAGTTTATGAAGGAAATGTAAGAAGATGGCAGGTTGTAAGGCTTGGAAGCATATATGGNGTAAAGATTCTCAAGATTGGAAATGATTGGATTATGGCGAGGCAGGTACCAGTTGGGGAAAAAGTTAAAATTGAAAAAGGAAAAGGAGCAAAAGTTGGCTATTTCTATGTCGAACTTGAGGAAAGTACTGGAAGGACCGCCAAAGTAAGAATAAGCTATGAATATTATGGATGGGAAAATAAAGTTACAGAAATGCTCCGCCAGAAATATGGTAAACTAACAGTAATGGATTTGATGAATCTGTCTCGCCTCCATTCAGAAGATTTGGATGGACTGAGAGGATTTTGCGAAGGAGAAAAGAAGGCAACAATGATTTTTAAGATATATAAAAATGGCATACCCAGCATGGGATGGTTCGCTCCGGATCAATGTGTATCCATTTATGTTCCAGTGCATATATGCGATAAACAAATTTATGAAGCATATAAGAATGGTGAGGCAGCAGAACTTGCTTTGAATTTGCTGACTAAATTTGGACATGGTGGCGCTAATTTCAGTAATGTTGAAAAAGTTTTGATAAAGGAAAATGAAAAGATGGAAAAATTAGCTTTGAAGCATGGTAATGAGGCAGATATTTTAACATGTGTTGATGTGGAAATGCAGAAGCAGGCAATAATGATGGAAAAGCTTTATCTAAATGCAAATAAGGAGGAGAGAGAAATATTGAAAAGAATATGGCAGACTGATTACTATCAAACAATCTGCAATATTGAACGCAATATTAACGAATTTGATGATTATGGTCAGGAAATGCTTGCAAAAATAGCATTGAGCATAGGAAAAACAAGGGTGGATGTTGATGCCATAGTNAATGGAAGNNATNTATACAAGGATTACAACAAAGCAGAAAATCTGGTGCAGACAGGAAATTATAAGGAAGGCGTAAAGACAATCAAAAAAATATTTGAGGAGAGTGATAAAAAATTATTTGGCATAGTTCATAAAGGAGAGGAAAGCAAGGAAGAGCAGATTGTTTTAGTTGGCGCTTTCATAATTTTTGTTGCTATTGTGATAACACTGGCAAAGAAACCAAAGAGGAAGTTATGAGAAATTATTATTCTATTACATATAAAAATGGTCTTTCAGGTGTTGCAACTATTTTTAGTGTATGGTTTCCAATTACAGAAATAAACATTGCATGCCAACATAAATAAATTTTTCCATGGTCTTCTTCTATTAGATGTCCAATTATTACTTCTGGAGCTATTCCCAATTGAGTTTCCCGAATTTTATTAATTAAAATTGGATAATTTGCGAACTTTATCCTTAGCCTATCAGCCATTGTTCTATTAATTTCTATTTTTCCAAAGGAATAGGAAATATTTTTCTTATGATGAATCGAAACCATGAATGTTTTATTTTCGCCCAAAAAATTGATATTCTCCACTTCAACATCATAAAAATCACTTTGATTTGTTTTTACAGGCAAATAAGGTTTAAAAGCGGGATCACCAAATAAAATTGCACGTGGCTCAAATTTAAATAAAGTCAGAGGCTTTACGAAATAGCCATTTGCAATGAAGACATTGTCAATATGTCGTACAGCATCTCCTAAACTCCAGTTATATGCAGACATTACCATATAGGGTCCATATGTCATTACTCCTCCATCTGTTGTTGAACCAATATACGCGGCAGCTCCCGCCCTTATTAATTTCAATGAAATGCTATGATTTCGGAAATCGTCACAATCATACCATCCCTTTTTAGTTATAGCTCCATATACGTTACCAGTTAAACCAGCAAGACAAGCTTCCATTATAAAAATAGTCGGCGAAATTGTCAGATTATCTGGTAAATAAACTGCATTTTTTCCTTCATCTAACATTTTCTGATATTNTTTGGGGCAAGATGTTAGGAANGAAGCATAGGGCCAGCTATGGTCAGGAGTAAAATCAAATTCTAAAGTAATCGGACTCCCATGCCCAAAGAAAAAAGCCCATTCTGCACCTTCTTTTACTTCTGCTAAGTAATTATGAGCACTGTAACTTCTGTTAGCTAATCCAATCCATTCTAGGCCAAGTAAACCAGCAATTTTCTTATCATCACCATCGAATGAAGGAGCAAACAATGCTCTATTTTTACATTCTTTCTTCAAATCATCATAAACAATTTCTCTTGAAATTAGCAAACTTGCATCTGTAACATCGCTTCCTGTTACAAATCCAAATGAAACATCAATGTATGGGTCGTTATCTATTTTTGTTAGCATATTTTCTATAAATTTCGTCATTGTGGATTTCGAAATAACTGCTCCTCTTCCGAGGAAATAGAGCCAGAGCATGCTTCCTTTAAAATCTTCTGGATTCCATACTAATGCACAATATCTAGGTTGTATTTCCTTAAGCTTATCTAGAATTGATTCGTCATCTAAAGATTTAGCAAGAATCAATTTTCCTTCATGTAAAGCTGCTAAATATCTGCCAACAATAGAATATTCTCCGTCCTTCTTTGCTATGACAACATAATCATTTGTCTCGTTAATTCCATCGACTATCAAATCCTCCTCTGATAGCAGTGTTCCATTGAAAGGTGTGCTTCCAACTTCGTAAACGTGCAACGGCTTATATAAATCCAAAAAATGCTGAATCCTATAATAAGGCTCAGACACTAAAATCAAAGGAATATGGTATTTCGCTGCTAATGGTATGGCAGCTTGATAATTTGTTGGAGAAGAGGCAAGAATAACTGATTTGTTAAAATCCAATGATTCAGAAAATTTGACTTTGTTTTCGTTACCGTCTAATCCATCTATTACTCCAGCAAAACCAACAAAATTTGTTAGAATGGTGCTTATTAAAAATAAAATTACTATCTCTCTTTTCATTAAAATTTAATTATAAACTTTACTTAATTTTTTTCATTATCAGTTACAAATATTTTCTCGGGTCAGCTATTTTTCCTTCTATTGCACTTGCTGCTACAGTAGCAGGAGATGCAAGATATACTTCTGCTTCTTTAGAACCCATTCTGCCTTTGAAATTTCTGTTTGTAGATGCTATTGCTACTTCATTGCTAGCCAAAATTCCTTCATGCGCTCCCAAGCATGGGCCACATCCAGGATTCATTATTACGCCACCTGCCTGAATGAATATGTCTATGAGTCCTTCTTCTAATGCCTGCTTATAAATTTTCATTGAAGCTGGAAAGATGAGGAAGCGTACGCCATCTGCTATTTTCTTTCCTTCCAATATCTGAGCAGCTATTCGTAAATCCTCTATTCTTCCATTGGTGCATGAGCCTAAAACAGCCTGATTTATTTCCTTGCCCTCAACATCTTCTATGCTTTTAACATTATCAACAGTGTGAGGACATGCTATCTGTGGGCTTAGCTCGCTAACATTAAACTCAAATTCTTTCTCATATATGCCTTCACCATCTCCTCCAAATAAAGCAGCTTTCGCCCCCATCTCCATTGACATGTTAGCCATCGTTATTTTATCTGCTAATGGTATGTTTTCCACGATGCCATAATATTCGCATGCCTTATAGTTAGCTCCATCTGCTCCTAACTCGCCTATGATATGAAGAATAATATCCTTTGCAAAAACTCCTTTTGGTAAATTTCCTGTTACCGTTATTTTAAATGTTTCTGGCACCTTAAGCCATATTTTGCCAGTGGCCCACACTGCAGCCATCTCCGTAGCTCCTATCCCAGTAGAAAAAGCTCCTAAAGCACCATAGCTTGTTGTGTGGCTGTCTGTGCC
>MTNE01000206.1 GCA_002011355.1 Thermoplasmatales archaeon JdFR-43
CTCCGCCTGGCAGTATAATTGCATCGCTTTCTGCCACTTCTGCCTTATCAATTGTTGCAACTGCCTTGCCCTCTATTCCGAGTTTTCTTAATGCTTTATTGACTGCAACAACGTGTTCTTCAACATCACCTTGAGCAGCTATAACAGCAATCTTCATAATCCTCTTGTCTGTAATTGCTCAGCAAGTTTCTCTATTTCCTGTCCCTTCATTGCCTCTCCGAGCCCTTTGGAAACTTCAGCAACTATGGAAGCATCTCTCCAGTTTTCTGTTGCTTCAACAATTGCCCTTGCATATTCTGGAGGATTTGAAGATTTGAATATACCAGAGCCAACAAAAACTCCATCTGCTCCCAGATACATCATGAAAGCAGCATCTGCAGGTGTTGCTATTCCGCCTGCGGCAAAATTTACAACTGGCAGCCTGCCCATTTTCTTTACTTCCTGCAACACTTCATAAANCCCCTTTACAATGTCTTCAAAAGTATATTCTTCGTAAATGAAATCATCATCTTTTAATTTTATTCCTTCCTTGCTAACGCTTTCAGCCAGTCTTTTATATGGCAAAGCATATGATAATGCAACTTCATTTAGCTCTGTCTCATCCATTTTCTTAACCTTTTCTATCGCAAAATTCATGAGTCTCATGTGCTTGACTGCTTCCACCACATTACCTGTACCAGCTTCTCCTTTTGTCCTTATCATCGCCGCCCCTTCCCATATACGGCGGCAAGCTTCGCCCAGGCTCCTTGCTCCACACACAAAAGGAACAATAAATTTTTTCTTATTGATATGGAAGAATGTGTCAGCAGGCGTGAGTACTTCGCTCTCATCAACCATATCAACGCCTAATGCTTCCAAAGCTTTTGCTTCTATTATGTGGCCTATCCTGCACTTTGCCATTACTGGTATGGTCACGGCATCCATTATTTCTTCTATTTTCTTCGGNTCAGCCATCCTNGCAACGCCTCCACTTGCCCTAATATCAGCTGGCACTTTATGCAAAGCCATTACTGCGACTGCT
Source organism: Thermoplasmatales archaeon JdFR-43 (assembly GCA_002011355.1). Taxonomy (GTDB): domain Archaea; phylum Thermoplasmatota; class E2; order UBA202; family JdFR-43; genus JdFR-43. The sequence goes on from MTNE01000206.1 coordinate 1,022, forward strand.
CCTGCCTCCTCTGCTATTTTAGCCTGTTCTGCATTTGTGACATCCATGATGACGCCGCCTTTTTGCATTTTTGCAAATCCTCTTTTTATCAGTTCTGTTCCAAAGCGCAGTTTTTCCAAATCCATGTTTTCCATATAAAAGGTGATATATAAATTCTTTTTCTGAAGAATTCTTATGAATTCGAGAAATAACAATAGCCAACGAAAGCGTCTGTATCATTTTTATAAAATATTTATANTATTGGAATGNGTGTTTTCCTTCATCNCTTTTTTCATTTTCTCGGTAAAATTTAAATACAGAAGCAATTTGAATGGTTATGAAAATAAAAAACCTGGGAATTAAAACAATTGAAGCAAGAAGATTTATTAAGGATTTTTCCCGCCCAATGAATATAAGAATAGATCATAATAGCAGTGTAACTTCGTTTTCATATAAAGGAAATAATGAAGCTCATGTGGAGTTTGAATATGTTGCAAGTTATGGGGCTGTAGGAATGATAAAATTTGAAGGAGAGTTTATTTTTGAAAGTGAAAAAGCAAAGGAAGTTTCAGAGAGATGGCAGAGCAAGAAAAACATGCCAAATGAAGTAGCATCGCAGATACATACTGCAATTATGCACTACTGTGTGCCAGAAGCTGTTATAATTGCAAGAGAGCTGAAACTTCCTCCACCAATTCCACTGCCTCAAATAAAATTTGATAAAGGAGGAATAAAGGGTTCNAACAAATTTGGACCNGAAGTTGCATAAAATATTTTAAACACCCTTCTATTTCTCCTTAAAATGGACGCTNAAAACTACCCAAAAATGGAAGAAGAGATTTTAAAATACTGGGAAGACAATGATATATTTGAAAAAAGCCTGAAGAAAAGAGAAGGAGGAAAGAAATTTGTTTTTCTTGAAGGGCCACCAACAGCAAATGGCTTGCCACACCCGGGGCATGTTTTAACTAGAACGATGAAGGATGTTGTGCTCCGCTACAAAACAATGAAAGGATATTATGTGGCAAGGAGAGCTGGATGGGATACTCATGGATTGCCAGTTGAAATAGAAGTAGAAAAGCTACTTGGATTAAAAAATAAGCAGGAAATAGAAAAATATGGAATTGAAAGATTTAATGAGGAATGCAAAAAGAATGTGTTCAAATACGAGGAAGCNTGGAAAGAGATGACAAGGCGTGTAGGCTTCTGGATTGATATGGAAAATCCTTACATCACCTTAGACAATAAATATATAGAATCAGTGTGGTGGTCCCTAAAAGAAGCATGGAAAAAAGGCTTGCTTTTCCGTGGCTATAAAGTCACGCCTTATTGTCCAAGATGTGGAACAACGCTTTCTTCTCATGAAGTAGCACAAGGCTATAAAGAAGTGGAAGACCCTTCTATTTTTGTTAAATTTAAAATTAAGGGAAAAGATGAATATTTTCTCGCCTGGACAACTACACCCTGGACTCTAATCTCAAATGTTGCTCTTGCTGTACATCCTGAAGAATGGTATGCNAAAATAGAATACATGGGGGAAAAATTAATAATGGCAGAAGAAAGGGCGGCAGTATTGCTCAAAGGCAAGGAGTACGAGGTAATTGATAGATGGCAGGGTAAAGAACTTGAAGGCATAGAATACGAACCCCTTTACAAATTCATCGAGCCAGATAAAAAATGCTGGTTTGTTATACTGGCAGATTTTGTTACAATGGACGAAGGAACTGGCATTGTTCACATCGCCCCAGCTTTCGGCGAGGAGGACTATGAGGCAAGCAAAAAATATGATTTGCCAGTCATCCAGCTAGTTGATATGGAAGGTAAATTTAAGGATGAAGTTAAATCATGGGCAGGTAAATTTGTTAAGGATGCTGATGAAGAAATAATTGAAGATTTGAAGAAGAGAGGATTGCTGGTAAGCAGACAGACATACAGACATCAGTACCCATTCTGCTGGAGATGCGATTCCCCTTTACTTTATTATGCCATTGAGTCATGGTTTATCGGCATGTCGAAGCTTCGCAGCCAGCTTGTTGCCAACAATGAAAAAATAAACTGGTATCCAGAGTATATTAAATATGGAAGATTTGGAGAGTTTATTAAAGAAGCAAGAGACTGGGCTTTATCCAGGAAAAGATACTGGGGAACACCTTTGCCAGTATGGATATGCAAGAGCTGCAAAAAGGAAATATGCATAGGCAGTATAGAAGAGCTTAAGGAAAAGGCAATAAATTTTCCAGATAAGCTGGATTTNCATCGCCCATATGTTGATAGAATTTTGCTTCGTTGTCCTGATTGTGGTGGAGANATGAACAGGGTGGAGGAGGTAATAGATGCATGGTATGATTCAGGTTCTGCCTTTTTTGCACAATGGCATTATCCATTTGAAAATGAGGAAAAATTCTGGCAGAATTTTCCGGCTGATTTCATATGCGAGGCCATAGATCAGACAAGAGGATGGTTTTATTCTCTGCTTGCTGTCTCAACCCTAATATTCAATGAAACCTCTTACAAAAATGTGCTCACACTCGGCTTAATTCTTGATGAGAAAGGACAGAAGATGTCAAAAAAAGCCCGCAATTATGTTGAACCAACCGAGATTTTTGAAAAATATGGTGCAGATGCCCTNAGATGGTACTTGATTTCCGCNTCNCCACCNTGGCAGCCAAAGAGATTTTATGAAAAGGCTGTGAAGGAAGTGCTCAGCAAATTTTTGCTCACCTTATGGAATGTATTTTCATTCTATAAAACATATGCATCCCTGGACAAATTTGACTATGAAAAGGATTACATTGAAGTTCAAAAGAGAGAAATAATAGACAGATGGATTTTATCAAAGCTGCATAATCTAATCAAAGAAGTGGA
>MTNE01000185.1 GCA_002011355.1 Thermoplasmatales archaeon JdFR-43
GCTCCCAAAGATTGAATAAGCAGATTTGCAAAATGCGCTACCACAAGCAAGATTGGCACCAATACTATGCCAACATATGGAATAATATCTGGAAGCAATTCAGCAATGACATTGAATGCCAGAGCCATGCCCGCTGTTGCTAAGCCCAGAGCCAACAAACGAGCATAAGAAAGCCAGTCGCCCAAGAAGCCAGTAATTTCAAAAAAGCCCAATGCTCCATTTCTTTTGAATAATGAAATCAGGCCAATTACTGTGAATATCCCGGCAATCATTTTGGCAATGCTGCTAAGTTGCCATAGTTCAAGTAAAGTTTCGCCAATCAGCATNCCTCCTCCAATTTCAAGCATAAACCACGGAATTTGCTCTATGAAAATGTCTTTCACATGCCCTCTTTTCAAATTTTTGTATACAGCAAGTATAAAGCCAACATTCAAATGGGCCAATCCCAATATCAGTGCAATAGAAAGAATCAGCACTGGCTTATGAATTGCATCTATCGGCAGCGAAATTCCAAAAATTTCAGCATTATAAATCATCTTTGTGGCATCGCCATAAATGAAGCGAGGGATGAAATCTCCAAAAAAGCTGTTGAATAAAAAGCCAGTGATCATATTACCCAGTCCAAGCCATATCCCAACAAATGACCAGCTTCTTATAAACTCACTCTCTTTAAATTTAATATAAGCAGCCAATGAAAGAAGAAAAATCACCATGCCGTAGCCTGCGTCGCCAAGCATCATGGAAAAGAAAATTACAAATGCTATGCCAAGGAATACAGTTGGATTTATTTCATTGTATTTTGGCAGAGCAAATAATTCCAGAAAAGTTTCAAATGGCTTAGCCCATTTTGGATTTTCTAAATGAATGGGCGGCTCATCAGGATTTCTTTTTGCTTTTTTAATAAATATGGCATTATTTCCATCTGTTGTCTCCTCAACAATCTGCCTCACTTTTTCTGCATGCTCAGCCAGGCACCATCCCTCTATTAGAAAAGTGTAGAGTGTTTCGCCAAAATTCCTATACACTTCTTTTCTTTCCTTTTCAATCTCTATCTCTTCTTTTACAGCCAGCAATTCCAGTCTTCTCTGCCTGTAAATTTTTGCCAATCTTTTCCTTATCTCCTCTTTCTCTTTTAGTGCATCCCTTATTTTTCTTCTTATTTCCTTTAACAATTCTCTGGCTCTTCCTTCACCTTCTATTTTTATTTCCTCAAAATTTTTTATTTTGTTTACTTCCTCTTCCATTGAGGAATGGGCCACAATCAAAACAGCCCATTTATTCTCTTTCTTTTCCCCAATTTTTCTGTAGTAAAAATCTATATTTTTTTCTTCAAGAGAGGATAAATCTGTAGAAATTCCAAATTTTATTATNAAATATTTGCTCTTTCCAAGCCACTCCACATTTATNTCAAACAATGCCAGATATTCCAGCTTTTTTTCTTCAGCCCTCAAAAATTCTATTTCTTCCTCTATCTCATTTATTCTTCTTTCATTTTCCAGAACAGTCTGCTCTATTTCTTCCAGTAATTTTTCTGCCTCCCTTATTTTTTCTTCCATACTCCTTTTTCTAACCTTTTTCTTTTCAACCTTTTTCTTCAATAAATTTTTTATACCTTTCTTCCTTGGAGCATAACCTTTTAATATTTCCAGAATTCTCCCAAGCCTTAAATCGTAACTGGCTAAAAGGCCAGCATCAGGATGTATTTTTCCTTCTTCTATTCCTTTCACAGAGACTCTTTCTATTTCCATAAGTCCGCTTTCATGCAAGGCTTCAACAAGCTTGTCACCATTACTTTTGTGAGCAAGAATTGTAATCTTTGACATCTCGCTTGGGAGGAGCATTTTATCACATTATTATTTCTTCTATTATCTCATCCGCCAATTCATCTATTTTGTCCTTCAATTTTTCCTTGAGTATCTCCGCCTCTTTCTTAGCTTTTTCAACTATTTTTTTAGCCTCTTTTTCTGCCTCCTTTTTTGTTTTCTCAACTATAGTTTCTGCCTCCCTTTTAGCTTCTTCAATAATTGCCTCTCTTTCCTTCTCAGCTTTTTCCATTGCCTTTTTGACTATCCAGTCTGCCTCCTTTTTAGCTTTTTCAATGTTTTCTAGGGCTTTTTCCTCCTCCTCTTTAATCTTTTTCAATTCTTCTATCATTTATGCTCCTGAATTGGAGAGTGATAAAAATATTTTTCTATTATAAGGAATGCTAATAATTATAGGATGATAAGGATGAATGATAATGTTGCTGATTTGAATTCTGTAAAAATTTTAGATTTTATCACTAGGTAAATTACTGCGATAATATTATCCAGTTCATGCCTCTTTCAAATTTAAAAAAACCTTTTTATATTATGTGCTCTTTCTCATTGCATGCCGTTTATAAGTGACGAAGACAAAAAATACCTACAGGATAGGTTTGAAAAAGAAATGGAAGAGGAAATAAAAATTATTTATTTCACGCAGGATTTTGAATGCCAGTTTTGTAAAGAAACTAGGCAGATTCTTGAGGAAATTGCTGCTTTAAGTGATAAGATAAAGCTGGAGGTGCATGAGTTCGATAAGGAAAAGGAAATTGCAAAAAAATATGGCGTGGATAAAATTCCCGCAACTTTAATTTTTGGGAAAAAGGAGTATGGCATTCGTTTCTTTGGTATTCCTTCTGGCTATGAATTTTCAACCTTGATAGAAGACATAATACATGCATCAACAGGAAAGACAAATCTTAAGGAAGAAATCAAGGAAGAAATAAAGAAGATAGAACAGCCGTTGCACATTCAAGTTTTTGTCACTCCAACATGCCCCTATTGTCCTACAATGGTTCATATAGCTCATCAGATGGCGGTGGAAAACGGAAATATAAGGGCTGACATGATAGAGGCAATTGAATTTCCTCATTTAGCCCAAAAATATAATGTCATGGGTGTACCCAAAACGGTAATAAACGATAAAAGAGAAATAGTTGGAGCAGTTCCAGAGGATGCATTTCTGGAAGAAATAAAGAAGGCTCTAGGAGAAGAAATTGATAAAAGGTAAATTTTTTAAATACAATTTATATACCAATTTGCAAGTTTTAAGGGGATAATTTGAAGTATACAAGATTTGAAAAAGCAAGAATCATAGGGGCAAGGGCATTGCAAATTGCAATGGGTGCACCATTACTTGTAAAACCACCCTCAGGGTTAATTGATCCTTTAGAAATTGCCCTGCTTGAGTTTGAAAAAGGACGTATACCAATAACTGTGAGAAGGAGAGGAAAATATATAAAAGGACCTGTTGTATAAGGTGGCATAATGGAAGAAAAGAAACTATTAGTTCCAGAAGAAATGTATATATCATGTGGCGCTGAAATAGGTACTCAACAGAAGACAGCACATATGAAACCATTTATTGCAAAGGTTAGAAACGACGGTTTATACCTGATAAACATCGAGGAGACAGATAAAAGAATAAGACTGGCTGCAAAGTTGCTTGCGAGATATGAGCCAGAAAAAGTGATGGTGGCAGCAGTCCGCCATTATGCAAGGAAACCAATAACAAAGATGGCTGAAATTTGTGGATTTATAGCACAACCTGGAAGATTTTTACCAGGCACTTTGACAAATCCGATGTGTGGCAATTATCATGAAGTNGATATTTTGCTCGTTAATGATCCGATAGGAGACAAGCAGGCGATGGCGGAGGCGATAAAAATTGGAATCCCCATCATTGCATTATGCGATACAAACAATGAGACAAGATACGTTGATTTGATAATACCTGTAAATAATAAAGGGAGAAAATCTCTGGCATTGACTTACTGGTTGTTGACGAGGGAAATTTTGAAGGCAAGAGGGCAGATAAAAAGTGA
>MTNE01000117.1 GCA_002011355.1 Thermoplasmatales archaeon JdFR-43
AAAGCTATTCCAGAGCTGCCTGAGCAGCAGCTAATCTTGCTATTGCCACTCTGAATGGAGAGCAGCTTACTGCATCGATGCCAATATCATGACAGAATTTTATAGAGCGGGGCTCTCCCCCATGCTCTCCACATATACTTATTTCTATTTCATTGCCTTTGATTTTTCTCGCCTTTTCAACAGCCATTTTCATTAATGAGCCTACTCCTTTTTCGTCGAGCACTGCAAATGGGTCATGTGAGAGTACCTTATTTTGCACATAATATTCAAGAAATTCTTTTCCAGCATCATCTCTGCTGTAGCCAAATGTAGTTTGAGTTAAATCATTCGTACCAAATGAGATGAAATCAACTTCCTTTGCTATTTCGTCTGCAATTATGCAGGCGCGTGGCAATTCAATCATTGTTCCTATTTTATAATCTATTTTCTCGCCTTTTTCCTCAAAAACCTTCTCAATTTCATCTATAATATGTTCCTTTGTTATTACTATTTCATTTATTTCGCTAACAATCGGAATTTCTATATATGGCAGCACTTCATCCTTCTTTCTTAGCCATTATTGCAGCTTCGATAATAGCTCTTGCCTGCATTCTATATATCTCTGGATGCAAAATAGCTACTCTCACACCTCTGAAACCAAGCATTGGATTGACCTCTCTGAGTTCCTTAATTTTGTCCAGCACTCTCTTTTCCTCTTCAGTCAACTCTCCTTTTATTTCCTTTTCAAGCATTTCCTCGTATCTTGGCAGAAATTCATGCAGTGGAGCATCTAAAAGGCGGATGACAACTGGCTTTCCGTTCATTATCCTGAAAAGTTCAATGAAATCCTTTCTCTGCCTCTCAAGCAATTCATTCAATGCTTCCTGCTTTTTACTTTCATCAAGAATCATTTTTCTGACAATTGGCAGTCTCTTGCCCAAAAACATGTGTTCTGTTCTGCATAGTCCGATGCCTTCCGCTCCAAAATATACTGCCTTTTCAGCATCTTTTGGTAAGTCGGCATTTGCATATACTCTAAGCTTTCTGAATTCATCAGCCCACTCGAGCAGCACTTTTAATTCATCTGTAAATTTTGCATCAATTAATTCTACCCTGCCGAGTATCACTTGGCCAGTTGTTCCATCTATTGTTAAAACAGAACCCTCCTTCAAAATAATTCCATTCACCTTCATATATCCTTCTTCCTCATTAATTTTCAGGCTGCCACATCCAACAACGCATGGTATGCCTAATCCTCGGCTGACGACGGCGGCATGAGATGTTATTCCACCTCTAACAGTCAAAACACCCTGCGCCTTTACTATGCCATGAATATCATCGGGCGTTGTTTCCTCTCTTACTAGAATAATTTTTTCTTTTTCCCCAATCTTCGCCGCCTCATCTGCAGAAAAACAGATTTTACCAGTAGCTGCCCCAGGCGAGGCAGGCAGACCAGTTGCAATTACTTTAATTTTATCATCCTTTTTTATCTGTTTATGCAGTAATTGCTGCAGGGAATTTGGTTCTATTCTCTTTATTGCCTCTTCTCTGCTTATTATACCTTCCTTAACCATATCAACAGCTATTTTAACCGCTGCTCTAGCCGTCCTTTTACCAGTTCTTGTTTGAAGCATATACAACTTGCCTTTTTCCACCGTAAATTCCATGTCCTGCATATCTCTGTAATGTTTTTCCAGCTTCTCTGCCATTTCGCATAACTCCTTATATATGTGAGGAAATATTTTCTCCAGTTCCTTTATAGGCAATGGCGTTCTTTTGCCAGAAACAATATCTTCGCCCTGCCCATTTATAATAAACTCACCATACAGCTTCTTTTCTCCAGTAGATGGATCTCTTGTAAAAGCAACTCCAGATAAGCTATCATCTCCCATATTTCCAAATACCATGGTCTGCACAACAACGCCTGTTCCTATATCCTCTGGCAAATTGTTGATTCTACGGTATTCAATAGCTCTTGGATTATTCCAGGATTTAAAAACTGCTTCAACTGCCATGAAAAGCTGTTTTTTAGGCAGAGGAGGCTGGAACAATTTTTTATATTCTTCTACCACCTCTTTTAGAGCCTCTACTGATAACTCCTGATCCAGTTCAACGCCTTCCTCCTCTTTTTTCTTTTCCAGTATTTCCTCAAATTTTCTCTCATCAATGGAAAGGACAATGCTTCCAAACATGTACAGGAAACGCCTGTATGTATCATAGGCAAACCATGCATCTTTTTTAGCCATTTCCTCAACAATCTCATCATTTAAGCCGAGATTAAGAATTGTATCCATCATTCCGGGCATTGAAATTGGAGCGCCAGAACGAACAGAAACAAGCAATGGATTTTTTCTATCTCCAAATTTCTTTCCGGTTCTTTCCTCAATAACCTTCAATGCTTCCTCAATTTCCTTTTTTAGCTCTTCACTCAGCTTCTTTTCTTTAAAATATTCTCTGCATGCCTCTGTGGAAATAACAAAGCCAGGAGGAACAGGAATACCAATTCTGCTCATTTCACATAATTGAGCTCCCTTGTTGCCTAGCAAATCAATCATGTCCTTGCTTCCTTCTTCGAATAAATATACTCTCTTCATTAATGTTGGCTAAAGAAAACAGCTTATATACTTTTCGCTTGCTGAAAATACACATAATACCTCAATTCATTACATTTTCATTATTCTTAAACTAAAAAAGAAATAGCGCCGGCGACCGGATTTGAACCGGTGACCGCCCGGTTAACAGCCGGGTGCTCCACCAGACTAAGCTACGCCGGCACCGATATGAAATGCGGAGGAGATAAAAAAATTCTTCGCTCACAGCACATTCAGTCCAAGCTTCTTTGCATATTCATAAGCCTTTTTATATTCTTCGCTGCTTATCCTTCTGTTTATCTCCTCGTATTCAAATGCCTTGTAAGTTGGGTAGTATTGATCCATTACATTCACCACCGCATCAGGCGTATTTTCCGCAATCCATTCCAAAACTGGCAAGGAACAGCATTCCACATGATTTGGCAGGACAAGATGGCGAATAATCATCTCGCCCTGCCTATAAGCAATCTCATGATTTCTTGTGATAATTTCCCAGTAGTTCTTTACTTTCGATAGCTTTTCTGCGCATCTGTCATTTCCATATTTGAAATCGGTTAGATAGACATCAATAACATGTTTCAAAATGTCCATTGTTTCTAAGCTACAATACATGTTAGAATTCCATATCTGTGGCAAATTTGCAGAGCATTTTTTTAACACTTTAAGAATGTACAACAAGTGAGGCGTTGGATCTCCTCCAACCCAGTTAACATTTCTTGCTCTTCCAAATATGCCATCGATAATCCATGCCATTCTTTCTGGCTCAATATAAACGCCTGCTTGATATTGCGAAATATCATAATTCTGACAGTAAACGCAGCCAAATGTGCAGCCAGAAAAGAAAATTGTATATGAAGGCACAAGCATTTCTTCCTCGCCATAATGAAAGAAATGAGACGCAATGCTTCCAAGCCTTGCTCTACATCTCCCCAATTTCTCTCTCCTATCTATGCCGCATCTATGCTCACAGAAATGACAGCTCGTATATATCTCCTCAGCTTTTTCAATGAGCTCCTCAAGTTTGTCTTTATTTAGAAGATATTTGCTTTTTTCTATTCCTTCCAAAATTGCAAAATACTTCTCAAGCATTTTCCAGCTCAATCTTAACTATTTTACCATGGGGCTTTTCTTCAGCAAAAACTTCTCCCTGAAACTTATACACCTTCGTATTCTTATCAAGCCATGCGTCAGGTGGCAAACCTGCTTTCATGCACGTATGACTCAAAAATTCTTC
>MTNE01000068.1 GCA_002011355.1 Thermoplasmatales archaeon JdFR-43
CTTCTCTTTTCCTTCAATGCTTTTCCTATCACCTGCTTTATTTTACCCTCATCCATTTTAATTTCTTCCATTTTTCCTTCATCCTTTCTTTCATTTACCTTATACAGAGCATATAATGACGAGACAGCATCCTCTACATCACCAAATGCTGGCAGCCCTTCTCTTTTCAATGCTGTTATTATCGAGGTTGCTCCTTCTCCCCCAAAGATTGTGTATAGAGCAGGTTTATTACCGTATTTCTTATGAACTTCTACAAGTGCTTCTTTTATTTCTTCAATTTCGGCATCACCTCTGTCACAATACAGAGCAAGTATGGCATGTATGCTATCCTCCTTAAACGCCCTTTCCAAAGCCACCTTATATTCCTTTCCTCCTGCCTGTCCGGTGATATCCACTGGATTTTTATACGAGCCAAATTCAGGCATAACATCCTGAAAAGTTTTTTTCAATACCTCCATATCATCCAATAAATGCAATCCATACTTTTCGCACGCATCAGCAGCAATAACGCCCAACCCTCCGCCATTTGTCACAATAACAACATTCNTTCCTTTTGGAGGCGGAGATAAGGCGACAGTTGTAACCCAGTTCAGTCCATCTTCCAAGCTTTCTGCTCTTAATATGCCCACTTGCCTGAATGCTGCATCAAATATTGCATCACTTCCTGCTAAAGAGCCTGTGTGGCTTGCTACTGCTCTTGCTCCTGCTTTGCTCCTTCCAGCTTTCAAAACGATTATGGATTTTCCAGGTGGTCTTTTTCTTATTATATCCAGAAACTCTCTCCCATTCTCCAGTCCTTCTATATAGAGGAATACAACTTTTGTTATTTCATCTTCGAANAAGTAGGATAAAATTTCCACTTCTGTCAAATCTGCTTTGTTACCTATAGATACGATGGCGGAAAGACCCATGTTTTCTTCTGCTGCTTTTCCAATCATAGCTATACCTAAAGCCCCGGATTGAGACACCACAGCAACATTGCCAGCTTTAATTTTTGATGGTCCAAAAGTAGCATTTATTGGGGGCTTGGCAGAATAGATGCCAAAAACATTAGGACCTAAAACGCGACTTCCATATTTTCTTGCCGTTTCAACAATCTTTTTTTCCCCTTCAATATTTCCAACTTCTGAAAAGCCTGAAGTAATAACAATAATAAACTTTGCTTTTTCGGCAACATCATCTATGATCTCAACTGCCACTTTTGCAGGAACAACAATTATTGCAACATCTATTTTACCATCAATCTCAAAAATGCTTTTATACACTTTGAGCCCCAAAATTTCTCCACCTTTTGGATTTATTGGATATATCTTGCCTTTATAACCAGATTCCAGTATATTCTTAACAACTGTATGTCCTATCTTTCCTTCATGATGAGAGGCTCCTACAATAGCCACGCTTTCAGGATTAAATAATGGTTCGAGATAATGCACAAATGAAATATCTCAGCATATTATAATATTTTGGAAAATTTTTTTCAGCAAGAATGAATATAGATGAAAAGGTTGTATGGGTGCTTGATATCTCTAAATGAATTTATTGTTCATTCGATATCATTCTACTTTTTCTGATTCTCCTCAAAAATTCATGAGCCTTTCTCAGCACATTCCTATCATTTTCATATGTTATTTTTTTCAGAGCATCTTCATAGTTCAACCATTCATATGCTGTGTGCTCATGTGATAACTTAACGTCAAATGTGTTGCTTTCAGCGAGGAGATATATTACTTCCTTATATACTGTCTTGCCTTCCTTTTTGTAAAAATAGCTTATTTTTTCTTTGAAGCCCTCAATAATCTCTAAATTTTCTTTTTTCAATCCTGCTTCCTCCTCTGCTTCTCTGAAAAAAGTTTCTTCCAAGCTTTCTCCCTTTTCAATATTCCCTTTAACAAATCCCCAGTGCCCCCATCCATATTTGAGCAGCAAATATTTTCCATCTTTGAATATAACAGCTCCACATGACCTTTCGACTGGCATTCAGCCAACCTCCTTCAACAGCATATCAAGCATTTTCTTATACTCTTCNCCTTCGGCTTTCAACAATGATTTAACATATCCTGCCAGATGTTTTCCAAAATCAATTTCCATTTTTGTATATTTCCATTCTTCNCCTNTCACGCCCANAGCATATAAAAAAGCATATGATACTGCCTTCTCCTTAATATCCATTTTTTTACTTTTTATTGCTATAACTCCTTCTTTTCCCTCCACTTTATAAATTCTTGCTAGAGAATCAACAAATTCTGCTATTCTATTCCCTTTTACAACAGGCAGACCCTTTAATCTTTCCTCCTTTTTCTTTTCATAGTATTCTTTCTTCAATTTCTGTAAATCTATGCCATATTTTTCAAGAAGTTTCGTTGCTGAAGCAGTTTCCAGAATAATTGCTTTATTTTCGTGTTTCAATATTTCAGTAACTGCTTCCATTTCCCATTCCTTTGGCTCTAACTCTTTCAGAAAAGCTTCCGTATTATCTCCATAACATTTGTTTTCTATGATGAATACTCTTTTACTCTCAATATTCCATAAAATTTTTTTCCTGCAATTTTCAAGAAATTTTTTATCTGATACCATCCCATTTATATAAGAAGTAGGATCAATATCTTGCTTCAAAACATCTTCTATCAAACAATTGTTACAGTGAAGCACACATTCTATAACATTTGCTTTTACCTCTATTTTTACCTCCTTTTCAAAGTTAGGATAATAAAAGTATTTTTTCATTTCAGCAATCGTGTTTCTATTGTTACATGCTTTAATTTCTATATCACGCCATTTTATTTTTATATATTCATTTTCATCACAGGAAAATTTTTTTTGTAAAAAATGTAAAAATTCTTCAGGTGGTTCTCTAGAGCATATAATTTTGTCAGGCATGGAAAACAGATTCACTTTCTTCTTTTTCGCGATATCAAGATATGCCAGAAGCCTTACATGCGGCCTATCCCAGTTTTGTAAGCCAACAAGTAATTCATCCTTTGCTTTTCCTCTTTTGGCATAATAAACATTTTCATCGCCCATTTTAATGAATGCGACATATGGTATTTTTTGTTCAGCTAGCAGCATTGTGGCAGCTAAAGCACCCAAAAAGCCCTTTTTCCCCGCAATTTTTTCAGCATATTTTTTATCCTCCAGCTTTTCAATTTCTTTCTTAAGTTTTTCAAAATAACATTTTCCACAATCTCCTCCGCATTCTGGCAAGACTTTGTATGGATTCTGCTTTATTTCATTTGCCATGTTGAGCAGTTTCTTTTCAACCTGTTTTGCTGCTATTCTTACCTTCATTGGCATACTATGTTTAATGCATCTTTTTTATTTCACTGTTTTGATTATTTGGAGCAAAAATTAAGTTAGAAATGAATGTTGCTTTTAATTCACTTGTTCATGAATAAGAAGTTTTTCTTTCCATTTACCATCCAATAAGCAAAAATCTCTGTATCCCTCCTACAGTAAAAGCCACAAACATCATAAGAATCATTGCTTTTAGCATATCTTTTATTCCAAGCTCCTTTATTAGAATGGTGAAGGTTGCAACACATGGGAAATATATAGTCAGGATAGTTGTTGCTATAACAAGTTGCTCCGGTGCCATGTTTAATGGCAACAACTGCTAGATCTTTTCTTAAAAATCCTGCTATCAGGGCTAATGCTGCTTCCTTTTTCAATCCAAACCATGTTACCACAATGGGGCTGAAAAGATTACTCAGGAAATCGATGAAATGGAGGGTGTAAAGAATATTTATTATAAATACGCCAAAAAATAGCCAGGGAATCGCATCTTTTAGATACCACTGA
>MTNE01000215.1 GCA_002011355.1 Thermoplasmatales archaeon JdFR-43
ACAATTACAGGACAATTATGAATTATGTTACTCCATCTGTAAATCATGTCTGCTATTTCAGCATATAAAAGATAGCCATGCTGATAACCTCTCTCATAAGGCTCTCCTTCTATATGAACATAAATCCATCCGTTGATATTATAACGGCATGCATTTTCATATGTGCTATTATTCTCTATTTCAATAACATAATTCAATGGAGAAATTAATGGAATAAGGAGTAATATGGCAAGCAATTTCATATTATTGCATACAGATTATTTTTATAAATCTTGGGGATATCGGTCAAGCATGCTTTTTATCAGATGAGCTATATTCTCTGGATGTTTGACTGAAAAGATGTATTCTTTGCCTTTCGCAACTATTTTCAATTTCTTGTTTATTTTTTTCACGGTTTCAACAACTTCGATGTCGCTCATCTTCAGAATAATGGCATTTTTTGCTAGAAAAGGCTCAAAAACAATTTTTTTATTCGTAATAAAAAGAGTGCCAGCAACCTTAGTATATCTAATTTTTAAATTTCCCTTACGTTCCCACAGAATTTTTTCGTTCCTGCTTAATTCAACCACGATTAAAAAAGAAAAAGAGGATAAAAATTTAATCGAACACAATTCCTATCACAACACCTGCAAATCCAACAATGATAAATAAGGGTAAGGGAGTAATATATATTGGTAAGCCAATAAAACCAATAAATATTGCTAACTGAATGCCGTGAGACCATTGTCCTTGCAATCCCTCCGTAGTAAGGAGAGTGATTGGAAACGATATCAACACAGCACTTATGGGAAGAAAAGGCGGAAATAATATTCCAGCTCCTATTCCTATCACCCTGCATATTGTGTTAATGTAAATGCTATCCTTGCCAAATTTTTCCTGTAAAATCTTAACAAAATAATTGATTTCCTTCTCAGTTACACCATCTTTTTGGATTTCCTCTAGTTTATTTAAAATAAAAGCAACATTATTTTCATTTTCAGTTGATTTTGAAAGAGATGGTAAGAAGGATACGATGATTAACGCAACAATCCAACAAACCTTTAATTTTTTCCTCATAATTATAAATATTTTCTATCATATAGTTTTTTTGAATTTATTTCAATTTGATGCTTCTTTGTCCCCTATATTTTCCTTCGTAATATTTCGATGGCTTTGACAGCATCTTTTCAAATACAATCTGGCAGATTGTATCCCCTCTTTTAAGTTCAATTTGCTGGCAGGTATTGAAACATGATATCGTTAGACACCCTTCGAATCCAGCATCCACCTTGCCAAAGGATGATAACAATCCCTTTCTTGCATAGGAAGAACGGAGCCAGAGCTGAGCGGTTACATTCTTCAATTTTATATATTCTTCTGTAGCAATCGCAAACCATGTCATTGGCTGGATAATTGCCTTCTCTTTTATCTCTCCATTTATGTATATTTCCTTTATAGTTAAATCATAGCCATTTGGAGTTAAATTCTCCTTTCTAAAGGGCTCAATTGAAATATCGCCTTTTAAAATCGCCTCTCTTATATCTTTATCTGAGAGAATCATTCCAGCAATTCAACATTCTTGGCACGTGGCCCCTTATCCGTCTCCTCCACATCGAACCTTACTTTTTGCCCTATTTTAAGGCTTATAAAGCCTTCCTTCTTTATATCGGAATAATGAACAAAAATATCTTTTTGTCCATCTACTCCGATAAAACCATATCCTTTCTTATTTATCCACTTTATTACGGTTCCTTCCATATTTATCCCCTTTTTACATGCACACATTATATAAAAAGGTTGTCATGATAATTGAGG
Organism: Thermoplasmatales archaeon JdFR-43; assembly: GCA_002011355.1. Classification (GTDB taxonomy): domain Archaea; phylum Thermoplasmatota; class E2; order UBA202; family JdFR-43; genus JdFR-43. The sequence goes on from MTNE01000215.1 coordinate 1,795, forward strand.
GAAATATGGCAAAGCTACTCCTTTAAAATAGCAAAAGATTGAATCAAACGGTCAGAATTTTTTGAAAAAAGAACATGGCTTTCGTTTTGCTACATGTATGAAGATAATTTATAAAACCATTTATTCACTAATTTATTGCGGAAGCTTGCTTGAATTAATGAAAGCATTTTTATCCTTGCCCTATAATATCATTATGCATGTAATTGATGGAAGGAAAATTGCTCAGGGGATGGAAGAGGAGATAAAAAGAAAGACTGAGGGAAAAGAAATTAAAATTGTTACCGTCGTTATAGAAGGAAATGAGGAGTCATGGCTTTTCGCTCGCCTCAAAGACAAGGCATGTAAAAGAGTTGGAATAAAACATGAGATTTTGGGTATGGAATACAAAAAGCAGGAAGATATTGAAAAAGAAATAGAAGGGTTGAATAAAGATGAAAGTGTAACAGGAATAAATATACAGCTTCCACTGCCAGAAGGCATAAATTATCTGGATTTGGTTAAAAAAATAGATGTAAGAAAAGATATAGAGGGAATGCATCCAAATAATATTGGTAATTTATTGCTTGGCAGAGAGGAAATGATACCCTGCACCCCAAAAGCTGTTTTGAAAATTTTAGAGCATGAAAGAATAAATTTGCAAGGGAAAGATGTGGTTATAATAAATCATAGCAATATAATTGGAAAGCCTCTTGCTATGTTGTTACTCAACAGAAATGCCACCGTAGCAATATGTCATGTTTACACAAAGGATTTGATTTCATATACAAAGAGGGCTGAAATTCTGATAACAGCTACAGGAGTGAGAGGACTCATAAAGGGCGAGCATATTAGCGAGGGATGCATAATAATTGATGCAGGAATAAAAAAAGAAGGAAACAGGGTTTATGGCGATGTTCATGAAAGTGCAGCCGAAAAGGCAAAAGCTGTTACGCCTGTTCCAGGAGGCGTTGGCCCTGTAACCATAGCCAGTATGCTGGAGAATGCTGTCATAGCATATGAAAAAATTCATAAAGGATAGTCGTTTTTCTTCCCATGGAAAGAAAGATTTATTATTCTTTTCATGAGATTCCATTTGGGCATGATTATGGGTATAGAGAGCCAAGTTTGAGATTCAGTCAGCGAGAAATTAAGGAGTTACTCATTTCAATTTTAGTTCTTTCTCTCGCTTTTTCTATGGCAATGGCTTTCCCAGCATATATATATTTTTATCTCTTCTTTCCCCTTGCTCTCCTTGCTGTTGTAACTGCATTCGCATGTCATGAAATAGCTCATAAATACGCAGGCATGAAGTATGGTTACTGGTCAGAGTACAGAATGTTTCCTCATGGTTTGCTTTTTGCATTGCTTTTAAGTTTTGCCGGCATAGTTTTCGCTGCTCCGGGAGCAGTGATGATTTTCGGAATGCCTTCTAGAGAAGAAAGCGGAAAAATTTCAGCAGCTGGTCCATTAGCAAATATGACGCTTGCTCTCCTTTTTATAATTGTAGCTAGCGCTGGTATAATAAAAAATATTGCCTCAGCCATTGCAACCATAAATGCTTTCNTGGCTTTTTTCAATTTAATTCCTCTTGGCCCACTGGATGGAAGAAAAATTATGGCGTGGAATATAGGAATATGGATGGCGATGATTGTAATGAGCATTGTTTTACTCGTTGCATCATTCTAGGACGAAAGTGAAAAAGATTTATATGCGCTTATGAATAAATTTTGATGGTTTATACAAGGAAGATAGCCATTCTTTTTACGATTTTATTTATTTTGAGCATTCTGACTTCTTCTCAAAAAACAGCAGAAAAAAGAGAAATGTTGTATTTCTCGGGCTATGAATGGTATAAGAGAGAAAGCAATGGTTATGAAGGACCAGGCAGAAATATTTTCCTTTCAGATAATGCATGGCTTGATGAGAATGGACAAATCCATTTAAAAATAAGATATGTCGACGGAAAATGGACGTGTGCGGAGGTATTTACCAAAGAAGTTTTTGGATATGG
>MTNE01000174.1 GCA_002011355.1 Thermoplasmatales archaeon JdFR-43
AAAATAAATTCAGAAATTGAGGTCGAGCCAGTTATTGCTGATGTAAATCCATCAAACATTGAAGAAATAATTAAGGGCGTTGATTTGGTTTTGGATGGCGTAGATAATATGGAGACACGTTTTTTAATAAATGATGCATGCGTTAAGCATAATATACCATGGATTTATGGCGCAGTTATTGCAACAGAAGGCATGACAATGAATATTCTGCCAGGAAAGACAGCGTGCTTTAGATGCTTAATACAGAAAATACCCTCGCCTGGAGCATTGCCAACATGTGATACTGCAGGTGTTTTAAACACTGCCGTAAATATTATAGCATCCTTGCAGGCAACAGAAGCAATAAAAATACTTGCTGGCAGAGAAGCCAGGAGAGAAGCAATCCATGTTGATATATGGAAAGCTACATGGACATCAATAAAGGTGGAGAAGCAGACAGATTGCACTACATGTGGCAAAAAAAATTTTGAATTCTTGGATGCGAAAAAGCAGGCCAATGTTACCGTATTATGTGGTAGAAATGCTGTGCAGATAAATCCATGCACAAAATCAAAGATTTCTTTTGAGGACTTGCATAATAANTTAAAGAATGTGGTGGACGAAATCATTTATAATGAATATATGCTCCGTTTTAAAGTGGAAGATTATGAGTTTATAGTATTTGAGGACGGCAGAACAATAATTAAGGGCATAGGTGATGTTTCCACAGCAAAATCACTGTATGCAAAATATATTGGAATTTAAAAATTAAAAAAGAAAGGAGGGATTAAGGCTTTTCGCCATAAAGGCGCTCCCATTTTCTGTCGACCCATTTCTGCAATTCTGCAATCATTTCTGGCGTAAAATGGCGGAATCTTCCCTGTCCTTTTATGTATTCTTCCACTGGTATTTTTTTCTTCGGCTTGTATATATTTGTAATTTCTCCATATTCTGCCTCATATAAAGTCCACATACCTGAATCAACAGCTTTTCTTGCCATTTCAATGCTTTTTGCTGGATCAAATCTCCATCCAGTTGGGCAAGGTGACAGAACATGCAAGTAGCGGAAACCTTCTGTTTCCTTTGCTTTCTTTACCTTTTCAAGAAAATCTTTTGGATGAGAGATGCTTAGCGTTGCAACATAAGGGACTTCATGAGCTCTCATAATCTCTGCCATATCTTTTTTATGTTCAAGCTTACCCGCAATTTTTTTGCCAGCTGGTGTTGTAGTTGTTGAAGCACCGTAGGGCGTGGCTCCGCTACGTTGTATACCTGTATTCATGTAAGCTTCGTTATCATAGCATACATATATCACATCTTCATTTCTCTCTGCTGCTCCTGATAAAGCTTGTATGCCAATATCATATGTTCCTCCATCTCCAGCAATTCCAACAACAAGAACTTTTCTTCCTTTCCTCTTATAAGCTCTTGCCACTCCAGAAATGCATGCTCCAGTATTTTCAAATGCCTCATGCAGATATGGAACTTTCCATGCAAGATGTGGATATGTTCCACTGAAAACAAGCAAACAGTTTGCAGGAGTATAGACGATAGTATCTTTGCCAAATATTTTCATCATATTTCTTACTATTGCTGGAGCAGCACATCCGGCACATGCTGTATGGCCAGGCGTGAAATAATCCTCCTCTGGCAAATCTTTTATATTCATATACTCACCCCCCTGGTTCCAATCCAGTAAATTTCTTTCTCCGGCTTTTTCTCCTTTGCTTTTAACAATATTTCATACATTTTTTCAACATCTCCTGTAACAACATCTCTTCCCCCTAAGCCAGCAAGGAAATTTAATACTGGTAAATCTAAGCCGTACAAAGCATGGCGTGTTTCAATGAATAATGGGCCGCCAGTACCGTATGATATAGCCCTGTCATATACTCCTATTGCTTCAACGTTTTCAGCAATCTTCCTTATATCCTCAGCCGGGAACGGACGGTAGAAACGAAGCTTTATCAATCCGACTTTTTTTCCTTTCTGCCTCAATGCATCAACTACTTCTCTTGCTGTTCCAGTTACAGTGCCGACTGTAATTAAAACAACTTCAGCATCATCACATCTATATTCCTCTATCAGGCCATGATAGTCTCTGCCAAATTTACTTGCAAATTCTTTTGTAACCTCCTTTATGACATCTTTTGCCTTCTCCATTGCAACATGTGTTTGGTAACGCAACTCCTGTATGTATTCTGGAGGTGTGAATGTGCCAATAGCCATTGGATTATCAGGATCCAGAACAGCATGTGGCTTATATTTACCTATGAATTCAGCTACTTCATCGCTGGATGGAGCATCAACTGGTTCAACAGTATGACTCAGTATGAAAGCATCCAAGCAAGGCATCACAGGCAGTAAAACATCTTTATGTTCTCCAATCTTATATGCCATTATAATCATATCTAGGACTTCCTGATTATCCTCACAGGACATCTGAATCCAGCCGCTATCACGCTGTGGCATACTGTCATTATGCTCGCACCATATACCTATTGGAGCTGCCACCGTTCTATTAACAACAGGCATTACAATTGGCAAGCGTAAGGCGGAGGCAATGAAAAGCATTTCATGCATTAAGGCCAAGCCTTGTGAAGCAGTGGCTGTATATGTTCTTGCGCCTGCTGCCTGTGCTGCTATACATGCTGACATTGCAGAGTGCTCAGATTCAACCATAATAAATTCTGCATCTGTTATGCCATCATTGACAAAATTTGAAAATTCTTCGACAATGAGAGTTTGTGGGGTAATAGGATATGCTGCTACAACATCAACATCGCAAAGCAAAGCTCCATAAGCAGCAGCATAATCGCCAGTTATAACCATCTTTTTCCTTTCTAACTTCTGAATCATGTCCTCACCTCCCTCTTCATCTCTATAGCCTTAACAGGACACTCATTTGCACATATNCCACATCCTTTGCAGTAGTCGTAATCAACATCTGCTTTTCCATCCACCATTTTTATGCATCCCTCTGGACAATAAAACCAGCACAGCTTACAACCAATGCATTTTTCTTTGTCGATGATAGGCATGAAAGTACGCCAGTCGCCTGTTTTATTTTCAATAAATGAGCCAATGCCAACTAAGCCAGCTTCTGTTTGCATTGTCCCGATAGCTCCGCCAATAGGCATTTCATTTANGTCTGGCAACCATTTTTTCCTTGGGATGAATGCCTTTCCTCCCTGGGACATGCCCACCAAAGTTTGTTCATATGCAACACGAGCAGCTTTAGCATTTTTTTCTCCTGCTTCTTTTCCTAGGCGTGCCCCAAATTTCTCTATTATAGCTTTTTCTATTGATTCAATACTCACTTTTCCTGTTGCTTTTGCTATTGCTCCCAGAATGGCAGTATTTGTTATCGGCCTGCCCAAAATTTCTAGTGCTATAGAAGTAGCATCCACTGTTGCACATCTGACTGGCTTGGAAAGCCTCACTTCCTCTGGCTTCTTTGCTGTATTTATTATCACCATTCCATTTTCTTTCAGTCCTTCTAAAACATCTTCTGTTTCAATGAGCGTTTCATCCAAAACAACGACGTAATCTGGCTGATATACCTGTGTTTTTATCCTTATTTTTTTATCATCCACTCTTGTAAAGGCTCTCACTGGCGCTCCTCTTCTCTCCGCACCAAAGAAGGGAAAACTCACTGCATAATTACCTTCCAAAAAAGCTGCCAGAGCATACGCCTCGGCAGCCATTCTCCCTCCTTGTCCACCTCTACCATGAAACCTTATTTCGTACATACGGCATGTAATAGCAAAGCCCAATATTAATGTTGTGGAACTTCT
>MTNE01000162.1 GCA_002011355.1 Thermoplasmatales archaeon JdFR-43
CAGGAAGAAAAGATGATCAGAGATATGGTAGATAAGATAAAGAATGCTGGCGCCAATGTATTGATCTGCCAGAAAGGCATAGATGATTTGGCTCAGCATTATCTCGCAAAGGCAGGAATATTTGCAGTAAGAAGAGTGAAGAAATCGGATATGGAGAAATTATCAAAAGCAACAGGAGCTTCAATATTGACAGATTTAGACGAAATTAAGCCAGAAGACCTTGGAGAGGCAGGAAAGGTTGAAGAAAAGAGAATAGGCGAAGACAAAATGGTATTTATTACAGAGTGCAAGCAGGCAAAAGCAGTCAGCATACTGGTGAGAGGAGGAACAGAGCATGTTGTGGATGAGATTGAGCGTGGCCTGCACGATGCTTTGAGTGTAATAGCAGTAACTCTTGAAGATGGCAAAATGATAACTGGTGGAGGTTCATCTGCTATAGAGATATCAATGGCATTGCGCGATTATGCAGAGACTGTTGGAGGAAGAGAACAGCTTGCAATAAACAAGTTTGCTGATGCTGTCGAAGTTGTCCCACGTGCGCTGGCAACAAATGCTGGAATAGATCCAATAGATATTCTCATAAAGCTGCGCAAGGCACACTCAGAAGGTAAGAAACACTATGGCGTGGATGTGTTCAAGGGAGATGTTGCAGATATGAGAGAGCTCAATGTGCTGGAGCCACTCAGAGTGGGCAAGCAGGCAATTAAATCAGCAACTGAAGTGGCAATAATGATACTCCGTATCGATGATGTCATTGCAGCAAGAGAAGTATCAAAGAGCAAAGGCAAGGGCGAAGAAGGAATGGGTGAGGAGTTCTAAACTTTCTCTCCCCTTTTAAGTTTTTTATATATCTTTTCTTTTAGACTTTATGATTGTTGAAGACATTGATATAAATGTCAGCAGTGTTGATGAACTTATAAAACAATTTTACAAAGCCGGTGGCTTTTCAGCAAAAAAAATAGGAGTAGCTGCAGATATCATTGAAGAGATGGTAAAGGAAGATTATTTCATTTTTCTGACATTCCCAGCATGTATTGTTGCAACTGGAACCAGGGGCGTAATCAAAGAACTTGTTAAGGAGAAAGTTGTTGATGCAATCATAACAACCTGCGGAAGTCTAGATCATGATTTGGCAAGATGCTTTAAAGACTATTATCANGGCTCCTTTGATGCAAATGATGAGGAACTCCACAAAAAAGGAATAAACAGACTTGGAAACATTTTCATTCCAAATGAGAGTTATGGAGAAATCATAGAGAAAAAGGTTCATGAAATTTTTGGGAGCAGAGAAGGAAAATACAGCAGCAAAGAAATTGCATGGGAAATTGGAAAGAATCTGAAGGAGGATGCTTTTCTATACTGGGCATGGAAAAATGGCATTCCTGTTTATGTTCCGGCTATAACGGATGGTGCAGTGGGCTGGCAGCTGTGGATGCTGAGCCAGGAGAAAAAACTTGAGATAGATGTTTTTAAGGATGAAAAGGAACTGGCNGACATATTTTTCGATAGAGAAAAAATAGGCGGAATTATTCTGGGGGGAGGAGTTTCAAAGCATCATCTGATATGGTGGGCTCAGTTTCACGGTGGCTTAGATGCTGCTGTATATATCACCTCTGCTGTAGAATGGGACGGCTCTTTATCTGGTGCAAGAATGAAGGAAGCAATATCATGGGGTAAGGTNAANGANAAGGCAAAGCATGTTACCGTCGAGGGAGATGCAACCGTTCTGTTTCCATTGCTGATAGCCTCGCTATTCGAAAGAATTCGATAATTGCACGACAGTATTTATAAAACACATTAACATAAAAGAATATGAGATGGCTTGCNCTGGCAGTATTACTTTTTCTTCCTTTAGCTTCAGCAATTGATATAGGAGATTTTAAATGGGAAGATGGGAAGATAACTGGCAAATACATGCCCGCCGGATTAGAAGGGAAGATTTCCTGTTATTCTAGGGGAAAGCATATTCTTGATATAATTTACAGNAACGAGTCCATCGAGATTTCCATTCAGTATTTTGATGCTCTGGATAAGATAATCGAGAGAAATCCTTTTTTGAAGAAGGAATTGGAGGAAGCTTTGGTAAAACAAGCAATGCATATTAACATAAGCGGCGCAGCCTTCAAAATAGAGTATGAAGGNTGCAAAATCGAGTTACATGATACTCCAACCAGATTTCTTAGAGTTACATGTGATAAAATAGTTGTTAGTGATTTCAGTTATAATGTTACAAAATTGGAGAATAACATAGTCAAAATGGAAAAAGAAAATTTCAGTGCAACGTTGCTAAGTGATAATACAATAGTCACAAATGAAGAGAATGTCACAGCATATGGAGATTTAATGCTTGTAAGTTTCTCTTTCGAAGAAGAAAGAAAAATGGAGGATGCTTTTAAAAATAAAACAATTGGAGGAGAGATAACCATTGTTGATTACAGCGAAGATAAAGTAGATAGCATTTCCTATTTTGGCAATGTAACTATAACCCCAGCAAAACTTTCGAGGGGAAAAATTATTCTAAATGTTACAGGAGATGCAAGGAGTGGAGGAAAGATAATAAAAATAAATCTGGGCAAAAATGTCTGTATTTCCGACGAATTCACAATAAAATTTGATGGTAGAAGGATAAATCAGGCAAGCAATTTTGAAGATATCCTCAATCCTGATGACGATGGNATTGAACCAGAATACTATATTCTATCACCAGTATCTTCAAACGAGGGAATGTTTGTGCTTGTAACAATTCCTCATTTCAGCGATCATCAGCTAAGCATCGAATTTATTGTGGAAAATGTATTTGCAAAAATTGCAGCAATCGCAATGGGCTTTTTGGTTATTGCACTCGCATCATTCTACATGTTTAAAAAATAATTATTTTCCGAAAGCTGCCCATGCATCAACAAACTTATCCACAGCTTTATCTAAAAATGTGCTTCTNTAAGTGATTAGCAAATCAGCAATTTTCTCTGGCGTTCTCACAACATATGCCTTTTCCTTTCCAAGAGAAATTTCTTCTAGTATTCCTGCTTCAATCAACTTTTTTAAATGAAAAGAAACTGTTGAAGGGGCTTTCTTCACGTGCTTGCATATATCCTTATGAATTGCTTTTGGATTTTGCAGCAGAAAAATTATAATTCTTCTTGGCGTCTCCTGGCGGAGGAGGGGCATTATTCTTTTATCTTCAGCCTCCGTTTTTTCAGCAATAAAATATCTTTTGTATTTACCATCCATCTTTGCAACAACTATCGCTCTTTTTTCCAGATAATGGAGGTGATAATCGATGGTACTTAACGACATGTTCAACTCTCTGGCAATCTCTCTTTTATGAAGTCCAGGTGATTTGGAAATCAAATCATAAATTTTTTTTCTTGTTTCTAATGCAAGATGNTCTTCCTTCATTTTCTTGCAGCTGCCAGATAAAGCATCACTATAATAATTAAGTCAATGAATATAAGTGGATTTGCTAGATTTTCCACTATTGCTATAATGCTCTTCAGGAAAAAAAGCAGCAGCGCTATGGATATGAAAAGTAGTTTGATTTCCCTTATCCTTTTGAATGATACTGCAGATATGAAAAATAGCAAAAACGAGAGGCCCGCTATTACTATCGATGAAAACAACAGTAGTTCTTCTATTTTAACACCTCCTTTTTCCTTATCTCTGCCGCCTATAAAAATTTTTTTAGCACTGGAAAGCAAATAAATGA
>MTNE01000042.1 GCA_002011355.1 Thermoplasmatales archaeon JdFR-43
AAAAGAAAGTTGTATGGCAAGGGAACAGTCAAATCTTCTTCGCTAAATCCTTGCCTTTCAACATCTTCAATAAAAATACAGCCAGTAAGGCAAATTAAGGCAATTATTGCCAGTTTCTTCATGCTGGCAAAATTTAATTAAGTATAAATGTTTAACCGTTCATGAAAGGCGTTATCATTGCCAATATTCTTTTACTCTTTTCAGCAAATAATTTAATGGCGTGAGCAGAAAAAGCATCCCATTATTCAGAAGAAAAATTATGATAGAAATGTTTTTGATAATTGGAATCGCATAAACCCAACCATTTCAAAAGCTATGGTAAAGTTTAAAAAATTCCATCGATATTATGTTCAAGCGAGGGTAGCCAAGCCAGGTCCAAGGCGGCAGACTCAAGATCTGCTGGCGTAGGCCATCGCCGGTTCAAATCCGGCCCCTCGCATTCATTCCCAAAAGATTTTAATATNCTGGGAATATTAATCATATATGAAGAAGTTGCTTATGCTGGGTATGGTTTTTGCAATTGCTATTTATGCATTTGCTCAGCCCACCATTAATTCTGTTAGTGATGCTCCAGATCCTGTTGAAGTTCCAGGATATAACAATATTACAGCAGATATAACCAATGCTAATCAGGCATATGTTGAAATTTACTATCCAAACGCTACCTTAATGGGAAATTATTCAATGAATTATATTGCTCCAAGCACCTGGTATTACAACCATACTTATGCATATCCTGATCCACTGGGCACATATTCCTATATAGTCAAGGCATATAATGCTACAGGATGGGCCACATCTTTGACATATACGTTTGTTTTACAGGATACCACTGCTCCTACTAGCCAGATTGATGCAACAACATACTGGCATAATNCTGTAGCAAGTTTAACGGCAACAGCAAGCGATAATTATGCACTGGCAAATGTTTCTTTATGGTACAGGTATAGCGCCGACAATGCAACATGGGGTGCATGGACTTTCTTTGCCAAAGATTTGGCATCACCATGGCAGTGGAATTTTAATTTTCCAAGTGGAGAGGGTTATTACGAATTTTATTCAATAGCAAATGATACCGCTGGTAATAGCGAGGCTGCACCTCTAACAGCAGATGAGAACGCAGGCTATGACATAACAGCNCCTACATCAAATGTGGATGCAATGGCATACTGGTATACTGCATTGCCTGTTGTAACAACAGCTTCTGCTTCTGATGCCCTTTCTGGTGTAAAACAGGTAACTCTATATTACAGATACAGTAGCGATAATGCAACATGGGGTGCATGGCAGACATTTGCTGCTGACACAACACCGCCATGGCAGTGGAATTTCAATGCTCCAAATGGAGAGGGCTATTACGAGTTGCATACAAGGGCAGAGGATAATGCAAGTAATGTTGAAGCTGCTCCATTAACAGCTGACGAAAGCATAGCGATAGATATTAATGCTCCTTCAACAACTATTCAGGCAACACCAGCCTATATAAATTATGTTACTTCGTCTTCTTCCATAACTCTATCTGCTACAGATGCAGTATCAGGTGTTAATTCGANATATTACAGAATATGGAATGGTTCATGGAATCCATCTCCAGGAACAGGCGTCGGAAAGTCAAATAATTTCTATCTTTACACAGGGGCATTTTCTTTAAGTAAGGAAGGCAAAAATTATGTGGAGTATTACAGCGTTGATAATGTGGGAAATGAAGAAACTACACACAACAAGACATATATTGTTGATGATACNCCCCCAAGCATTTCAAATATTGTTGCCAACCCATCCACACAAACATCAGGAGGATATGTGAATGTAAGCTGCACTATTATTGATAGTGGTGCAGGNGTAGATGGAGTATATCTTGAGGTAATTTATCCTGATTGCTCCACTGCAAACTTCACAATGCATCATAAGCCATGCACTACTTACTACCGAAAAGAAATTTATACTCTGCCGGGAACATACTACTTCACCATATATGCAAAAGATAATCTCGGTAACGCTGCAAAAAGCGGCGTTTACCAATTCACAATAGTTTCTGAAAATTCCCCACCTGTAACCACTTATACCTTAAATCCTTCCACACCAAATGGTAAGAATGGCTGGTATATCACAAACGTTAATGTGTCTTTAAGTGCCACTGATCCAGATGGAGATGCTATCGCTTTCACCAAATACAGGATAGATGGCGGAGCCTGGCAGACATATACAGGGCCATTTATTATAAGCGAGGAAGGAGAACATTTACTCGAATTTTACAGTGGAGATGATAAGGGCAATAATGAAAGCATAAAAAGTGTTGAAATAAAAATAGACAAAACAAAGCCAACTATCACTCTGCAGCGCCCCTTAACAGGGTATCTATATCTATTTGATCGCCAGATATGGCCNCTCGCAAGTGGAAATACAGTAATAATTGGCAGAATAGTAGTTAGAACAATTGCATATGATCCACACTCAGACATAGAAAATGTTACGTTCTATGTGGATGGATTTGTGCAGAATATAGACACCGTAGCTCCGTATGAATGGCTGTGGAGAGGAGCCATAGGCTATCATTATATTCATGCAGTTGCTTACAACAAAGCGGGCTTGAAGGAAGAAACAGTTCCAATAATGGTTTACATATTCAGTCTATAATGGAAGCCTTTGTAATACTTGTTGAACCAAAATATGCAGGTAATGCTGGAGCGGTGGCAAGAGTAATGAAAAACTTTGGTTTCAAAAATCTCNTACTTGTAAATCCTGCTTTTTCACTGGATGAAGACGAATGCAGGAAATTTGCGATGCATGCTCAGGAAATAATAGATAATGCTGAATTNCTGGNCTCTTTTGATGAGGTGCTAGAAAAAGTGGATTATATGGTTGGTACTACATCTATAGAAAGCAGGGACGATAAACACCATTTGAGAAAAACTTTTCTGGCAAGAGATTTTGCAAAAGAAATTTATAAAATAGATGGCAAGGTAGGCGTAGCTTTTGGCAGGGAAGATTACGGCCTGCTAAATGAGGAAATCAAAAAATGTGATTTGCTGGTTAAAATACCAACAAGCGATGAATACCCCTCCCTTAATTTATCTCATGCTGTGTGTATTTTGCTCTATGAGCTCTTTGTCTGCAAGTATGAGCCAAAAGAAGTTTTACTGGCAGACGGCAGAGAAAAGGCAAAGATGTATGAATTTTTTGATGAGCTCCTAGATGCCATAAATTATCCCGAATATAAAAAAGAAAATACACGCATTTTATTCCGCAGAGTTATGGGAAGAGCAATGCTCTCCAAGTGGGAATATCATACCTTAATGGGTGTTTTTAAAAAAGCGATACAGGCAGCCAAGCGAAACAAACAGTAACATTTATTTATGCCCAAAATATCCAGAAATTGGGCAGGGATGCGTTTTTTATAAAACGCCTCCCCAACTTCAATCCCTGCCCAATTCTTTTTCTATCATCTTTTTATACCTATCAGCAATTTTTCTGGCAGCTTTTTCATCTTTTCCTTCTGCATATATCCTGATTATGGGTTCTGTACCTGACGGCCTCATAAGGACCCAGCCATCTTTCAAATACACTTTTATTCCGTCTGTATAATCAATTTTTTCTCCTTCTACCTTGTTTTTGAGTTTCTCTATTATCTCCTTATTATTCTCGCATTTGACCTTTGTCTT
>MTNE01000149.1 GCA_002011355.1 Thermoplasmatales archaeon JdFR-43
GCCTCATCTGTCATTGTATCCATAATATAAATTACGTTTCCAAAAGCATCAAAACATCTCCAAGCACCTCTAGCCAAACTTCCATTTGGCATCGTTACCCTTATTTCATCACTTCCTGTAAAAATTTCCAGATTTTCATCTCCTGATAAATTGGCTATGGCAGGAGATGAGCCAAATATAACATTATCTGGAGTGTGAACAACATTAAATTCAAATTCATAGCGCCATTCTTCAGTCAGCACTACACCATGATATTCAATATTTCCAGCATAATCAGAACTGTAATATATTATTTTATGATAACATTCTTCATTGATTTTAATCTCAACAGAAACTTTTCCGAGAGCTGGATTCTTATCATACGCAGAGCCATCATATACTGTTCTGCTTTCCACCAAAGTTTCAAAAATACTATCGCCATCAGAATCTTTCCATATCTCATAATAGAGGTATTTAACCCTAATATTATCTGTTGCATTTAGCCATATTGAAGTCTGGCTTCCTATCCATTGTTTCCCATCTTTTTCATAAAGGGGACCAGCAAATTCTATTGTTGTTACTGGCGGAGTAGTATCTGCAACTGTTCCACTCCTGCCGTAAAAATGGATTGAAAAAAGGGAGATGACAATGAAAATTAAAACTCCCCACTTATATTTCTCACTCATAACATTAAATGGTTAAGTGCTTTTAAAACTTTATTAAAATAAATGTCCAAATTTGATTAAAAAATTTTAACAATGGTTAAGTTGCATCAAAAAGGGCTTCTTTTACCAATTGCTTTCATCGCCGCCAATGCAGCTTTTGCTCCTCCTGCACATGCTGTTATAATTTGTCTTACGCCATCAGTAACATCTCCTGCTGCAAATATTCTTTCCACATTTGTTCGGCCCATTTCATCTACAATAATATATCCATTTTTATCTAGCTTTAAGCCAAGTTGTTTTGCAAGTTCATTCTGTGGCTCCTCGCCTATAGAAATGAATACTCCGCTCACTTCCAGAATTTTTTCCTTATCACTCTTAACATCTCTTATTTTTATTCCCTCTACCATTTCCTTGCCAAAGATTTCTTCAACAACACTATTCCATATGAATTTCACGCCTTTTTCCTTTGCTTCTTCCTCTAACGCCTTCTCTGCCCTCAACTCATCTCTTCTATGGATAACAAATACTTCGCATCCAATCTGGCGGAGATAAATTGCTTCAATAACTGCACTGTTTCCTCCACCAATAACAGCAACTTTCTTACCTTTAAAGAAAAAGCCATCACACGTTGCACAGTATGACACTCCTCTCCCAGCAAATTCTTTTTCACCCTTCACATTGAGCTTCCTGTGCTCGCTCCCTGTACATAAAATGGCAGCTCCAACCACATATTTTTGCCTGCTTGTAATAACTTCAACACCATCATCCAGCAACTTCAATTCCTTTACTTCTTCTCCAAACTTCATCTCTGCATATTCCATTGCATGCTCTTTCATCTTCTCCATTAATTCAACGCCCCCTATGCTCTTGAATCCTGGATAATTCTCCACCTTTGGAGCTTCCATTGTCAAACCGCCTCCCATCCCCTTATCAAAAACGACAACGCTTGCCCCACTCCTGCCAGCATAGATGGCAGCGGCATAACCAGCTGCCCCAGCACCTATAACAGCAATTTCATAATCATATTTCATGGGAATAAAAATTACATCATATTTAAGCTTTAAAGTTTAATAAATGAAAAGGTTGTTTCCATAGCAGTTTCCTTTTCATGAATGCATTCTGCCAACAATACCCATTCATTTTCTTATGATAGGGTTGTTTGCTGGCAAATCCTTTTTTCATGTTTGCATTTTCCAACAAGTTCATTCCTTTCATTTTTTCTTATGAGTGATCTATGAAAAACACAACTTCGTTGGCAATTTCCATGTTTTGCATCCAATGATGGCCATCCATTTCATTTTCTTATTTCACTTCATCCGCTCTTATTTCTGTTTCTTCTTCTCCCCTAAAAATTGCTTTTATTTCTTTGCTTGGAATGACATTTATTTTATCGCATTTAACTGCAAGCCTTATTCCAAAAGCAACATCTTCATTTCCATATACATCAATCTCATTTATTGGCTTATTTTTTACTTTCTCCCCAATTTTCATTCCAATACGGACATATTCATTAAAAACCTCCTTATTTTTTGCAACATTATATAAATCAAGGAAAATGTCAGCCTTTGTGTCTCTGAGTGTGGGGCGAGCAATTCTTGCTTCTTTTAACATACCCAAATTTATATCATAAACTACATAATCTTCTTTCATATATTCTGCCCTAACAAGCAATTCTCCTTTTGGTGAATAAAGCTGGCTTCCTCCCCAGAATGTTAGTCCTTCTTCTTCACCCACTAAATTTGAATAGGCCATGAATACAGTATTCTCTATAGCTCTTGCTGGCAACACGCTCTCAAAATAATTTTTGGAGATGGTTGGAGAGGCAGAAATGCATACAATTAAGTCGGCTCCTTTCATTGTCATTCCTTTCAGTAATTCTGGAAAGAAAATATCATAGCATATACACATGCCGATATTGCAATGCTTTGTTTTAAAAATCGGCGCATCTCTGCCCTCGCTAAAATAAAATTTCTCTTCAAATGGACCAAAATTTGCAAGAAAATTTTTCCTGTATATGCCCACGCTGTCAGGCTGTACCAAAACAGCTGAATTGTATACTATGCCTTCTCTTTCCTCAACAGGCATTCCAAAAATTATGCCGCAATTCTTTTCCTTTGCAATTTCCTGTATCTTTTTAATTGATTCTCCGTCTTCCTTTTCTGCTAGCGAGAAAACTTCTTCCCTGCATATATAGCCGGTTAAAAACATTTCTCCGAATATATACAAGTCAGCGTCTTCGCTACTAACTATCTTTTCAATCTTCTTTATGTTCTTTTTCTTGTTTCCAACCTTTGGATTACCATTAACTAAGCAGACTTTCATCGCAAGAAATAAATTTAACTCTTTTATAACTTTGCATGCTTAAAATTGATGAAAAAGAAGTTGTTAAGACAATAACCAACTTTATTAAGGAATATACTCAAAAAGCTGGTAGAAATAAAGTTGTTATCGGGCTATCAGGAGGAATTGATTCATCAGTTGTTGCCAAACTCGCTGTCATGGCTTTGGGTAATGAAAATGTTTATGCATTATTCCTTCCAGATGTTTCCACGCCCTTAGAAGACTTTGAGCATTCTCGCCTCATAGCAAAAATGCTGGATATAAATTATAAAACTATTGACTTGTCTCCAATGATTCATTCAGTAACTAATGTGTGCGAGGAAATGAATGATTGCTTTGGGCAATGTGAAGGCAAGGCTGAGAATGATATTTTTGTATCAGGCAGCAAATGTGAATAATGCTTTAGTATGTGGCACTTCAAATAAAACAGAGTTACTCACTGGCTATTATACAAAATATGGGGATGGAGGAAGCGATTTCATGCCTATTGGCGATTTATATAAAACACAGGTATATCAGCTGGCAAAATATCTGGAAATTCCTGAAGAAATAATAAAAAAGCCTCCTACAGCTGGCTTATGGAAAGGACAAACTGATGAGGATGAACTGGGAATAACATATGACAAACTTGATAGAATTCTTTATGGAATAGAAAGACA
>MTNE01000207.1 GCA_002011355.1 Thermoplasmatales archaeon JdFR-43
AAATCAGGAGAAATAACGTAACAGCTTTTTATTTCAAAATCTGGTTTCCTTATACTTATGTTAATGTTTTTCTTTACAACAACTTCGTCATTCCATTTTTTGTAATCATAATTCACCAGATGAATAACTATCCTGTTTTTATCTTCCTGTAAATATGGACATGCGATAACTTTTCTATCTGCATTTTCAACATATGGTGACACATCAATATGCTTTTTTACAACATTCTCCATCTCTTCCCATAGTTTTTCATCATAGCTGTGATAGTAATCATAAGCTATATCGTGTATAAAAATGAATGAGCCGTTTCCATACTCAACTTCTCCTTCATCAATGTCAAATCCCAAGGCATGGGCATCAAAAACAACAGCTTTGCCTCCCTGCTCCACATACTGGAATATAATATCTTTTTGTTTTGATGTAATGTTCAGAACATTTGGAATGAAAACTAAATCATAAGGCATAAGCTGCTCTAAAGACAGTCTTTCTTCCATATAATAGCCATCTCCATCAAAAATAACCTCATAAGGCACATTTGACTCTGCAAGCATTTGAGCTAAGCCAAGATAGCTATCGCTTTTGTTTCTCATTCCCTCTCCATATAAATAGAGGATTGCAACAGGGCTATCGATGATTCCTCCATATAAATTACTGTGCTTTAAAACAAATTCATATATGGCTGCGCATCCTAACCAATCTGATTCCTTTCCCCACACTCTTATAAACCAATTTACAAATGCTCCTCTATTGGCATAAGCTTCTGCACATAAAATGGAAAGGTAGTTGCGATATGAATGTATGTTATCTGTTGCAATATAAGCTGCTTCATCTGCTCCAAGCAAGATCACAGCAGGAGCATGTGTGGAGGCATAAGCCAACTTTTCCCATGCTACCCATTTGGCACGAGGCAAAGAAGGCAAATCTTCATCCCATGCTGTATATCTGTTTTCAAAAGCAAAGAAGTCAATTAAATCAGCAAATAGCAAGCCTTTACACCAGTAGCCACCCATGCGAGGCGTGCCCAGAGCATATGAATTGGCAGCAATCGCTACATATCTTCCCTTTTCTTCTGCATATTCCCTCAATTCTTCTATAAGCCGTTTCTTAGCTTGAAAATTACCTTTTTCCAGAAATTCAAAATATTCTTTGTTTAGCTTATCAGCTTTTATTCTTTCATAGTATGGCAAATACATTGTTCCTGCTATTCTGCTTTTTAAATCATATGAAGATATGTTATCTATTCCAAATTTTTGTCTTAACTCTTCATTGCTATATTTATTAGCAAGAAAATTGCGGAACTTTTCAATTGTTACATTGCTGAATCCAGGCGCATCAAGCCAGTCTATATATTGAGAAAACCATTGATACATTGGAATGAAACCAGAGCCCTGAATTTCATCAAGCACAATCAAATCTGCTCCAGCATCTATTGCTTTCTTTCCATGTTCAATACACCAATCAATAAATTCATCATTTAAAGCGTTCATCCAGTATGATTTTGCTTCATAATCCCAGTAACAAAGTTTTCCATCTACACTTCTGCAAGCCCATTCTTCAAGCTTATCTCCTTGAAAAGAATGGTGCCCTTGCGTCGTTAAAATAGTTGCAGGAACAAGAAGNCCTTGTTCATGCTGCCATTCAACAAATTCCTCATCAGATTCAAAAGTTTTGCCAGATAGAAGAGATTCAAGATATATGCCAAAGGCAAAAGGCGATGACAAATTCCCAGCAAAATATCCATTCCACAAACCATTTACAGTAATATGAAATAATTTTACATCTTCCGGAGGCAAAGCAGCCATATCATATACTTGTGGCGAGAGAAACCACTGGTTTTCTATTTCTGATGAATTGCTACTTTCCATCAATGGAATTGAAGAAAAAATTAACATACTTGCAACCAGCAATACAAAATGTATTTTCATGATTATTGAATGAACTACCTGTTTTATATTTTCCTAATTAGATGTTAATTATCCATATCTCCTGTTCATCCTCTGCAAACGCATTTTCATTATATGCTACAACTTTTATTGCGTATTTTCCTATAGCTGTTTCATCCCATGTCCATTGATAAGGCATGCTATCGTCCTCATATTTCAACTCATCATTTACATAAAATTCCACTTTGTTTCCATTTGTTTCTGCTTCAATAGTTATTCTTCCTATTATAACAGCTTTGTCTGTTGCAACTGGCATTATTTCCCTATCCATAAAATAAAGCATTCCTCCTTTTGGCTTTGTTATAGCTGCATATAACTCACTTTCATTTAATGAATAAAGCAGAGTTGCTTGTGTATAGAGTGTGAAGCTTATTATGCTTTCATCTCCTTCCTTGCTTACTTTTACATTCCTCCATCCTCCCATAAAATCTAGCAATTTTGCCTCTGTTACATTTCCTCTTATTCTAATCTCTATATCCTGTGGAGATGGAACAGCATTTTTCCATCTTATTCCATTGAAATTTAAAATGCGAAACATTTTTTCGCCACCTTTTTCATATGGAATTACAATAACATTTCCTGTAATACTAAAAGGCAAAGAAATGTTTGCTCTTCCAATCATATTTAAAAATTCATTTCTCATTTCTTCTGCCTCCTTTTCATAACTAAAATTGCTCCATGGTTGCGCCGCCCAGTAATAGTATCTGCCTAAAGGGGTTATAGTGAAAATTGCTTTCCCCTTGCCATATTCATTTTCATAAGTTTGCCATGACTCCGCTTCTTCATAGCTTACGCCAAAAACATCGCTTAAAAGGAAATCATCTCGTTTTGCTCCATATTTTGTGTATAGCGAAGTTTCATTTATTGCAATGATTTTTCCTCCATTTGCAACATATTGCCTTATTTTTTCTGCCTCGCTTTCATTCATACATGCAAAATCTGGCAATATAACTAAATCAAATCTGGAAAGATTGTCCAAATCCTCCTCTGTTATTACTTCAAAGGGTATATTTGATTCAATAAGCATCATTAAAATTCCTTTAATAGCATCATGATAAGCATATCCTCCCCAATCTCCTCTATCTAAATAATCTAAAGTATAGCGAGAATAGACAACAGCTACATCTGCATCATTATTCCATCCATAGAAATAGCTGTCATAGTTGCTGAGCCATTCGAAAAAATCATGCATAAATTGTTCATCAACTATACCTGCCATTCCTATGTTGCCAGAAGTGTAATAATTGAAGCCCATTGTTATGACTAAGGAAGCATGGAAGCGAGCTAAATCCACTTTCCCATGCTTAACATAAGAAAGAAGCCATGATGCATTTTTGCCTGCTTTTAAATCAAAATCATGCCATAGTTTAAGCGTAGCAAGCATATGAAGCCATGTATAATACTGACATTCATAATATGGTCCAGTATATTCATGAGCTATTGCATCGCAAACATAAGGCATTCTTATGATATCGCTGGCAACCTGAGTTGTATGAACGCTACCATCTGAAGAAGTCTCAATTATAAGCTTGCAATCTTGATTTGCTTCCTTTATTGCATTGTAAAAATCTCTTACAAAATCCAAAATTTGTTTATAACGCCATTCAACAAATTTTAGCCATACTTCATCATTCCAATTCGGTTCTAAAGG
>MTNE01000198.1 GCA_002011355.1 Thermoplasmatales archaeon JdFR-43
TCAGCATCTTTAACAGTTATTTTCATAAGCTCACCAATTTATAATAAATTATTTATTTATAAATGTAGTTTTGACTGGCTTTGATTCATGCAACACAGCAAATATTCCTCCCATAATGGAGGGTATTAGGTATGTTATTAGATATCCTGCTAGAGAGATTGCAACAGCAATCTGTTCTTCTATGCCGTATATTGCAAAAAGGTGGATTAGGACTCCTTCTCTTGTTCCAAGTCCGCTGACTGTTATTGGAATCATTCCTATTAAAGAAGATATTGGATAAATCAGTATGAATTGCATAGGAGAAATTTTAATGGAAAAGGAAAGAGCCACGATATATATCTGAATGAAAAAAAGGCAATAGCTGAAAATTTCGATCATGAATGGAATANTGAGGCTGGAAAAAGAAGGAATATCCTTATAGAATTCTTCAAATTCATTTGCGACAGCTCCCTTGAGCCTTTCTGGAACAATCACTCTATAAATAATTTTGAGGAACCTTTTACTTCTCTCCTTTTCCTTAAAAAAGCAGGCAACTAATATGAAAATTATGAAAAGAGAGATTAAAATTAAAAACAGGGAAGAAAAATATTTGAAAATAATCACAGAGCCGAATAAAGCCAGAATAAAAAGAGAGAAAAACTCTATGAGCTGATCTATAATGACGTTTGAAGCGCATTTTCCGATACTTTCTCTACTTTCATCTCTAAGATAAAGAATTCTCACCCAATCTCCAAGCCAGAGGGGTGTGACTGTTCCATAGAAAAGCCCAATAAGATTGATTTTTATGAGTGGTAGTAATTTAACATTTATTCCTTGTTTTCTTGCTATCATTTGCCATTTATAAGTGCTGAGAGCAATGCGTGGGAAAAATATTATGAATGAAAAGAGAAGAAAAATTGGCTTTATCTGCATGAAGGCATCCCATATTTTCCCTACTCCAATATCATGGAGAATATATATGAAAATACCAATGCCTATGAATGGAAGAACGATTCTGACATGTTTGAGTTTATCTAGTTTTATCACCTTCAGAGTATCTGCTAAATCATTATAAATCTTGCACCATCTTTTTTATTCTATCTCTGCTTCTCGAGTGGTTAGAAAAGCCGCTCTGATAGCGTAATATTCATCATTTCTCAGGGGCGGAAGTACTCATCATTGCGGCAGAATAAAAATGCTATAGATATTTATAACTTTAGCTTTCCAAAAAATTTCTCGTATCTTTTCAAAACTTTTTCCCATTGCGGGAAATGTTGTGCCCCCATTTTCTCAACAACAAAAGATGCTACCGTTGCCCCTATTTTGCAACATTTAGTCAAATCATATTCTTTCATAAAAGCAACCCAGAAACCTGCTTTGTATGCGTCGCCTGCCCCTGTAGCGTCTATAGCCTTTGCTGGTGCAGGGGGAATTTTTATTTTTCTACTGTAAATCATGCTTCCTTTGCTGCCTAGAGTAACAATAATTTCTTTTTTATTTAATCTGATGATCTTTTCCAATTGTTTTAATTCAGTTTCGTTGCAAAAAATTATGTCCGCCTTTTCCGTTATATACATTAAAGATTCTTTATCAAATTTTTTTAAGTCCTGCCCAGGTTCAAAGGCAAAAAATTTTGTCTTTTCCGCCATTTTTACAGCTAAATTAGGGTGGCATGGAGCAATGTGTAGGAAATCACTTTCTATTCCATCCATTTTTTCCATTTCTTCTGATGCTCCCCAGTAAAAATACATTATTTGATTATTAGCAGCGTTAAAAATGTAAGCTCTCGCCATTCTTTTATCGCTTTTTCTTGAGATTACATCAACGCCTATCCTTTCCAAATAATTCTCATATCTTTTGCAATCCTTGCCCATGATNGTATAGAGTCTGCTTTTTTCTCCTAATTTGGCGATACCGACTGCTATGTTTGCAGCTCCTCCACCATAACATTTTTTCCATTCTGTTATGTAGGCTGAATGATTTATGGATGGATGATGTGTAACATTAAAAATATAGTCGTAAGCAGTGTGTCCAACTACCGTTATTATTCTTTTCATAGATGGATTATGAAAATATCCTTTTCGTCTTCTGCCTGTTCTTCGCCATATCCTATTACTTTTATGGTGTGCCTTCCTATTGCCTTCTCGTCCCATAGCCACTCATATGGCTCTTCCTCATCAGTGTATTTTAGCTGTCCATCAACATAAAATTCAACTCTATCAACATTGTAAGCAGTTACTTTTATTGTTATTTTTCCTAGAATAAAGGTGTTGCCAAAAAGCGTTTTCATAACTGCCTTATCAAATATGTAAAGATACCCGCTTGCTGGATTTTCAATATAAACGACTGCATTCTCTGAAGAATAACCTCCTATCTTTAATGTCGGATCTCCGAATACAATCCATTCTTCAACAGTTTTTACATCCGCACTCCCCATATTGAAATGAAATGTATTGAGATAACCATTGAGAGAGGCTGTCCATATATCACCCAACACATCTTTGCCCTGTTTGTAATAGGTGAAAAAGCGATATTCCATCCATCCCAGAACGCCAGCAGATGGGNGCCCTGGAATACCATATCCAATGCCTGATGCTGCCAGTGAAGCAATTGCACCCCCTCCAGTTTTCTCAACAAATTTCCATGCAAAGCAATCACCCTCATCAAATCTTCCACATGAGCATGCGTCTATGACGACAATCGGTAATTTATTACCATTGGCCAAGGAAATCACATCCCACATTGTCATACCAATCCATTTGCTCCCATCTAACGGAGGGTGAGTAGCCCATGATACCTCATTTCCATGCCCACTCAAATCAACAAAGCCAACCCCATCATTTATAACGCTTTTTATATTGGCTGCACTTAAATTCCCTAAAGAAGCCCAGAGTTTTATTCCATAAAAATCACTCATTGTATTCAAAATAAGCTGGTTCATATATTCTCCTTCGTATACGCCAGAATCGTCTCCATCATCTGGAGTAAATGTATCNCCTCCACATACTACTATATTTTTAAACCATGCGGAACCGTATGCATTGTTCTCGTACCATATTATCTTCTCTATAACTGTTTCAAGTTCTCCTTCGTTGCTACAGGCAATTCTTCCTATTGCAACGTCTGGATACAGATCCACATCATCAGTTTCTCCATGATAATCGTATTCTCCAAATCTATTATTTCCGTTTGAATCCCAGCTTGAAAATGTGCCGTCTTCAAAATAGATATCAGCATAATACAAATCACTTGGGAAAGAATTTTCATAAGAACCAGAAGGCACATACGAAAGGCGAGCGGGAATATTGTCTGCATCTCCTACAAGCAGCACATATTTTATTCCATATTTTTCAATTGCATCTTTGATTGCGTATTTTATTTTTTCAGCTTCGTCTCTTCCACCATATGCAGAATAAATGGATTCTGTAGTTTCTATCAAAGTTCTTATGCCCTTGCTATCTTTATGTTGTTTAAGTTGTTCAAGCATACTTTCCCACTTTGCAGGACATATAATGAGTAAATCATACTCATCATTTGTGAATAATGGCTTTTCGGGTAATTCATA
>MTNE01000073.1 GCA_002011355.1 Thermoplasmatales archaeon JdFR-43
AGGCACATATGATAAATCCAACTTTCTTGCATCTTTTAGAATCACAATATATTAATGTGGCTGGAATAAAAATATTTTCTTTTGGATGTTAGAGCATGAGTNTNGAATGGTATATGAATTTAAAATTACATTATATTGGTAAGAAAAACATCCATTTTCACTTATAAAAATTAAGAAAGGGAGAAGGTGGCTTATAGCCAGTGTGTAAATTCCATGCTGACATCTGTTGCTTTGTTGCCCGCCACATCATATGCAGATATTGTCAGTGTGTATTTGGCCGGAAGTAAATTGAACTTATGCCACCAGATTTCGTATGGTTCCGCTGCCTTCTCATAAGTCATGCCATTTATTGCAAAGGTAACATAATCTACGCCAGATGTTGCATCACTTGCACTTGCNTCAAATGTTATTCCACCAATGATTATNGTTCTTCCAAGTGGATTTTTGAANANTTCCTTGCCAAGCAGATAAATGTAGCCCTCATGTGGATACAATATGCTGACTGTTGGTGCCGTGTGATCAATCTTGAACGATACGCTGCCAATGTCGCTTGGATTGCCCACTTCATCAACTGCATAATATTCCACGATATGCTCACCGTCTACATCGATTGTGAACGGCGCAGTATAGAGCTTCCATGAACCACCATCAATGCTATAATAAATTGATGCCACTTTTACATTGTCTTCCGCTATTAATGTTACTGTAACTGGGCTCTTATACCAGCCATAGTTGCCATCTGGTGAAGATGGGTCTAATGTTGCAGTTATTGTTGGTGGTGTATAATCAACTTTACCTTCAATACTTACATTGTCAATGAGCCAGCCATAGTCTTCAAGATTTTCATTACTGATAAATCTGTACCTTATAAGCACTGATTTATTTCCTCCTGCATATTTTGTAATATCTATTTCTTCACTTTCCCATGCATCGTTGCTATTTCCCTTGTAAATCCTGAGAGGTATCCATGTGTTTCCTTCATCTATGGAAATTTCAACCCATCCCTGATCACCNTCATCTGCAAATGAATAGTTATGCTGCCATGTAAGAATGGCTTCATATGCATGTGTCAAATTAAATTCGAAAATGAGTTTTTCATCAACATTTGGATAGTATTTGCCATACCTCGGATGCCATGTTCTGTTCTCACCATTCCAGAACCAGTCAGCAGTTGGACCATTTCCGAATGTATCTTCAACGTGCCAGTGACATCCAGCNGGAGTTACCATGTGATACCAGAGACCCGCGCTTACAGATGCATTTTCCATATCATCATGGAATACTTCCTTGCCATCTACTTCAATACTTACGTTGTCAATGTACCATCCCTTCCATCNCTCAAATTCATCAGATACAAATCTGAATCTTACATGCATCTGATCAGTAAAGAATTCCCATGGCACAGTTAATCCTGGTATTAAAGGCACTGTAATGTCCACCCATCCTGTGCTGTTGCCAGTTATATCATACATTATATACCATGTTATTCCGCTGTCATTGCTTACCTCCACATATCCATAATCCCAGTTCTCCTCAATATTATATCTCGTGGAGAAATTAATCCACACTNGTGAGGCTCCTGACCAATTAAATGTTTCATTTATATACAGGCTGTCATTACGCTCATTTGCATATCCATTTAACTCCTCCCTACCATTCCACCAGAAATGATTTGTNGGGCATATTGAACATTCCTCCACAATATGCCAGTCATCTGGTTGCCATGCTGTATTGTCTTCCTGCGACCATGTGGTTTCATCTGTATATATCTGTTCATATATTCTTGTTTGAGTATCTTTTTCATCNTTTGATGGATCAATATCACATTCCAGCTTAACTTTGGCAGTTATTACATAATCGCAGTATTCTGTCGTATTCCATGTAAAGTTCAACATTCTTTCTTCCTCTGGTGCAAGATTCTCTGCCACAATTGTATAATTCCAAACTGTTGCTCCTGTATATTCTTTTATGATTTTGAAATCATCGAATAAGAANCCGCTGAATGTTGGTTCTGCGCCATCTGTAGTTGTGGTGATATGGAAACCTGGACGGAATTCATGCACACCATATCTTTCTGAGAGATACTCAACTAATTCAGCCAGATTATTAACTTCTCCAAATCCACCCCAGTAATCATTCTTTTCCCAATATAGTGTGTGAGTCCTTATATATTCATTGAATGAGAAGAGTTGCCATCCTCCCGAAGAGCCCTTGAATGGAGCCGCATCAATATCATATGGGTATCCTCCTCCGCCTATGTACTCTCCAAGCATGAATATGCCNCCTTCNGTTGCCAGAACNGGAAATGCTACATTGTCTNCTCCAAAATTGTAGTTAATCATTGCCACAACATCTGTTTCTTTGTCGAAGGTTACTGGCTCGGGTGTGGCGATGCCGTTATCCAATCCTGCTGGATGTTGCTTTACTATATCTGACCATGCCGCCCATGCATGTGTTGCACTGTAACATTCTTTTTCTGTAATAACCCAGCTGAAATCAGGGTTTCCAGTTCCACTTATATACCACTGATACCATCCCTTGTCGCCAGATTCGACATCATCTTCAAATATTGTATCCACGAGTTTATGCTGCACTTTCACTTCAACTGGCACATCCTTTGTCAGAGTTCCATTATTGTAAACTGTCACATTTATTGGTACATTTACATAGCCCTCATCTGGCATTTCTACTTCTGCTGGAGCTGTTATATTGAGTATTGCAGCATCACATACATCTCCAAACCAGATTGTCCAGTTGATTTCATCTCCATCTTCTATGCCCGGTAAGCAGTCCTCATAATCCGTATATACCTGTATGAAATATGTTCCCTCATCTGGTGTAAATTCAACTGGAAAACTTATTATCNTTGTCTCATTTGGTTCGAAATCTGTATATTTATAGCCCTGGAATACGAGTGGCTGATCACTTGCATATGCTAGCTCAATGCATATGTCATCAACATACATTCCCTCATAGTTGAGATAGTCATCTGAGAACCATCCGAACCATATCTTTATATCATGTCCAATGTAATCAGAAATATTTATTTCCTCGAACATCCATTCGCCATATGTTTCATAATATGGTCCACCTACTGGTATTAAATTTCCTGGATTTGTCTTATCCTCAATGTACACCATGCCATAATCAGTTACTGTATAGCTAGTGTATTCCCCCTTACACCAGTATGAGAAGTTCAGAAATGCNGCATGTACCGTTTTATTGNCAACAGTCGTTGGTATTTCAAGCCAGTCGTGTAATATCAAATAATCCTCTGAATTTGCCTCATATNTATCCAGATAATCTGGCTTACATGCATAGCTGTGTGTTGGTGAATGACTCCTCTTCTCAGTCCAATACCATGTTACCTGATCTCCATCTGCACTCCAGGTATCCCAAGTTGTTAAGAAGCAAGATTCTAGATCCCAGCACTTATGATTCTCTGGCTCGAATGGCACTTCCTTGTATATTTGCAAGTGAAAATCTGCTTTATTTATGGGTTCTGTTCCTCTGTTGGTTA
>MTNE01000188.1 GCA_002011355.1 Thermoplasmatales archaeon JdFR-43
GCAAGAAAAATAGAAGAGGACTATATTTTAAAGAGAGACGCAGGCAGAAAGAAAGCGGAGCAACCACAGCAACAGCAGCAGGCAGAAGCAGGAGGTGAGGCAAATGAATAAGAGAGAACTTTATGAAATAGTGGATGGAAAAGTGGTAAGGAAAAGAAAGGAATGCCCGAAGTGCGGGCCTGGCGTTTTCATGGCAGAGCATAAAGACAGGAGAAGCTGCGGCAACTGCGGCTATACAGAATTCAAGAAAGAGGAGTAGAGGTATCACCCTTTTTATAAATTTTTTTTCCCTCATATTCTATTTTTATTATTCTGTGATATGGAATATAGCCTCTTTCAGTTTCAATGAAAAGCTTTCCCAGACTTTTTATATCNTTTCCTGTGATAAAAGCAGTATCATTTACCTCACCCCTGCTAACATAATATATCCTGACTTTGCTGAAGTCATATTTTTCATCCCACCTAAGCTTGTTGAGTAAATCTGCTATTTTCATTTTAGGATTTAATATCAAAAACCTTTTTGAATTTGGCGTTTCTTAGAATTTTTAAGGTATTTGATCTATTATCCCTAATCTTCCAAAAAATCCTCTTTTTCCTGCCATTCCCACAAGTATTTCTAAATCTCCATCGCTATCTATATCGGCGATACTAGCTCCTAAAAAACCTATTATTCCGAACGGGCGGGGCCATTGTTTCAATAATTTTCCATCGTGGCTAAAAATAAAGACACCGTGACACCAAACAGCAAACACAATTTCTAGATAACCGTCTCCATTTAAATCTGCTATTGATGGAAAGGATATTGCTCCAGACGGGGCAGCACCAAATATCCCCTCTTTAAAATAAAATGCAGGAAGAGAATATTTCCATAATAAGGTTCCATCATTTTTAAGAGCATATACTGTTCCGTTAATGTCTCCAAATACTATTTCTGGCTCTCCATCTCTGTTTATATCTGCAACTGCTGCAGAATCTCTTATTCCTACACTTGGTTCAAATTTCCATATCAAATTTCCGTTATAATCTATACAATACACTGCCGACCAGTTTGGTTTGTCATGTAAACAAGTTGTTGTAATAATTTCCATATATCCATCATTGTTTATATCATATACAATTGGATGAAGGAGAAATCTTTCAAATGGAATAAGACGAATACGCTGAATACCTCCCTTTGTTGTATAATTCCATATTAATTTTCCTTCAGTATCGAGGCAATAAATGCACATGTCGTATGATGTAAAAACAATTTCCAGTTTTCCGTCATTATTTATATCTGCAATAGCTGGAGGAAGTTTTACCCATGAGTAGGCAGGATAGCTCCATAGCTCTTTAAGAACACCGTTTTCATATGAAAGAGCATACAACTTATTTCCTCTCTTATCATCTCCAAGCAAGCCAACCAAAATTTCATCTTTACCATCCTCGTTTAAATCAACAACTCTGGGCATCCCTAATGGAAAACCCCCTTCCGGATTTTTCCATATGGCGAGTATATTGCCATCCTTATCAATAATCCTCACTCCCGCTTCATCTGTTTCAAATAGGTCATCACTTGCTATAACTATCTCATAATTCCCATCGCCATTTACGTCGCCTATTTCAGGAGATATATACCTCGCTGAAGCATTAAGCTTACATTTCCAGTCCATTTTCCATCCATTTTCTATTGCATATAAGTAGCCAGTTTGTGTTCCAAATATTATCTCTCTTGTACCATCATTATCAATGTCTACAACTTTAGGTTCTCCGGTTCCCATACCAGATAAATATTTGCAAAATACTTTTTTGATTCTATAATTTTCTATATTTCCTTTTCCTGTAGCAAAGGTATATCCAGTATTGCGTATGTCATGTCTATTGTGAAGCCAGATAGCATCCTGATTTGTTGTTTTCATCTTTTCAGAAACATTCACTTCTATTTTCACCATTTTTGCGTCAAATATGCCAAGAGTAAGCCAGTTCAATAATCCGGCATTTTCGTTTACAGGGTTTGCAGGAAAACCAAAAAACCACACTAAAACATAGAGATTTAAGTGACTTTCACCATTATATGTAAAGGAAATATTTGTTAATAAACTTCCCATAAAACTTTCTTCTCTCCTGGATGTGGTAAATATTTCATTTCCTCCGAGTTTTTTCCCATTATAATATACTAAGAATCCAACAGCAATAAATCTTGGGAACATTTTTTTCCAAGAGTAGTATATGGAATAATTGAGATGTATCATTCCATTTATCTTTCCATCTTCAGAAAGCCAACTAACTTTTTCATCATCTAAAAAGAAATCATGAGACACAAATCCAAGTGCATGTGTGGCTGCAATAACTTCTCCTATATATGCTATTTGATGTTTATTTTGAGCAGTAATCTCTATATTATTATAACTATGTTTTCCCTCCAAAAAATTTGTTGGATGAATAAGTAAAATAAAAGCAATGCTAAATATTATCATTCTTTGTAACATACTAAAAATTAAAGAGGAAAAGGAAATAAAAATTTTATTCATTTTATTTATTCTATTAAGTAAGCTGGTATTGTATCATCTATTCTATATGTTTGTCCATTTGCAGTATGTAAATAATATTCTCCTATATTATCTCCTGCTGTCACGCTTATTATATCTTGAGCAACGATTGTTCCACTGGGATAAACTATTTTCATATCTATAGGTGTGGGTACTCCCTCAGCATCTTTATAACTTTCCCCGCTACCCAAACTGACTGTAAACGAACTAGTATTATGGCCANGATCCAGTGCACATATAGCTCTTATATGTGTTGTAAATGTACCAATTTCATTGATGCCGCATTTAAATGTTGTTGTAACAGGCAGTCCCGTATTCCACCCTTCTTTACCGCTGTACACTGGACTCGCTTTAATTGCAAAAACATCTAGTCCTCTTCTTATGCTGAATATTATAAACACCGTATGAGTGTTTTGATAATATTCCAGAATTGCCCAGTCCACACCTACTATAGTTTCTAGTAGGCCGTCATTGTCATCATCACTTAACGGAACGGATTGCTCATATGCTATGATTTGTGTAAGGTCTCCTTCTCCTAAAGTCCGGAACACTGCTTCCACATATCCTATTTTAACATAATCTTCGGTGTTACTCTCTTCTTCATATGTTGCCTCTATGGGTTCCGATGGATCTGGTGTTATTATTTCGTCTGTTGCAGCATTTATTAACTGCGTACTAGCCATTAACACTATTGCTACCAAACCTACAAACATCTTTTTATTCATCAAATCACCAATAATGTAATGTCGTTTTTTTTTTTTTATAAATGTTATCATATATCAATAGTTTATCTTTAGTGGAAAATAATTATATTGCTAACGTTCAACAAAATTGTTACAATAGAACAAAAGCCATTTTTAACTAATTGAATGAAATGCTATTCAAAATCAACCACCATTTTTATATATGCTTGTTTATTTTCATCTCATGATTCGACCGCCTGTGATAAAAACATATTGCCCATACTGCCAGCATCATA
>MTNE01000129.1 GCA_002011355.1 Thermoplasmatales archaeon JdFR-43
GCAGCACCAGCTGCAGCGGAAGAAAAAGCAGAAGAAAAGAAAGAAGAGAAGAAAAAGGAAGAAGAAGAGAAAGAAGAAGTCAGCGAGGAAGAAGTAGCAGCAGGACTGGGAGCACTATTTGGCTAAACTCTTCTCCTCTTTATTTTCTTTCGTTACTTTTTTATTTTCTTTTGTCATAAGATTTCATGAAAAAACATCTTTGCATGATAATGGTAGCATTCTTCATTTTTCCTGCCTTTACTGGTTTTGGTGAGAATAATAAAATTGAGGAGATAATAGATGCAGTGGATAGCAGCATGCTTTTTAACTATGTCGAAACGATACAGAATTTTGGCACGCATCCTACAGGCAGTGAAGCTTGTCAGGAAGTGGCAGAATATATTTATAATGAGTTCAGCAGCATAGGATTGAATACAACATATTACGAGTGGAGCGATGGCAAATATGAGGGGAAAAATGTTGTTGCTGTTTTAAAAGGAGAGACAAACTCTTCTGTCATACTCACTGCCCATTACGACAGCTATCCAGGCTCTCCAGGAGCAGATGATGACGGCTCAGGCATTGCATGTCTTTTAATGGCTGCTAAAATATTAAGCAAATATGAATTCTATCATACAATAAAGTTTGTTGCTTTTTCTGGAGAAGAGCAGGGAAGCCTGGGAAGCAGTTCTTATGTTAGGTATTTATATGATGGAGGAGAGGACATAATAGCAAATATTAATGTTGATACAGTGGGTCATGCTACAAGCAAAGAAACAGGGAATATAATAAGATCTTTAACCAATGAAGCTTCCATATGGCTTTCTGATGTTGCAGAAGAAATATGTAATACATATAGCGATAAAATAGCATTGCAGTTATACAGGCATGCAAATTTTGGAGGAAGCGATCATCAATCCTTCGTAAATTACGGTTATGAAGCAATATTTTTTGTTGAATATGAATTCAATAAAAATATGCATACTCCAGATGATACCATAGAACATGTTAACATAAGTTATTTAACAAAAGTCTGCAAGCTGATTGTTGCAACAACAGCAAAAATTGCTGATATGCACTTCAGTGTTAGAGTAAGATTTGCAGAGCCAAGATTGGGAAGCGTGTATATAAATGACAGAAAAATATTATCTTTAAAGGAGCATCATGCAGTGATATTTGGAAGGGTATATGCTATTGCAGATGTTATAAGCAATGAAGAAATAAGAAGAGTGGAATTTTATTTTGATGGAGAAGTCGATGGTTTCTGCAACAGCAAGCCATACAGTTATATATATGACAATATCGCACTCTTCAGCCATTCTATAAAGGTGGTGGCAGTTTCTGAAAATACATCGGATATGAGTAAAATAGATATAATAATGTTTAATCTGCTTCCGCCTGGTCCTCCCCACTGAATGCGGCGATTTTTTTGTAAAGAATTTTTCTTATCTTCTCTTTATTTTTCATATCAAAACCAAAATATTCATAAAAATATGGAGATGTCTCCACAATTTTAGTCCTTCCCTCCTTTCTTGTCTTTATAAACCCCTTTTTCTTTAGTTCTTTAACATGCTCGTATATCTGGCTTCCAACAATTTTCTTCAATTCTGATTGCTTTACAGGCTGATGATATGCTATTATGGCAAGGGTTTTCAGCAAGCCTTTTGACAGTTCCATTGGTGCAAATTTTTTGGCATATACTGCATATTCATTTCTGAGTTGCATAACATATTTCTCATCGTCTATTGCCACTATTTCAATTGCAGAATCTTGATACTCCTTTATAAGCTGTTTTATTGCTTTTTCAAAATCCCTTTTTTTAACTCCTGCTTTTATAATTTCTTCCTTGCTGATAGGCCTGCCTGCTGCAAATAATATCGCCTCAATAATTTTTTTAGCTTCCATGGTTTAGCTTGATGTATATTTCTCCATAAGGAAACTCTTCCTGCCACATAATTATTCTCCCTTCCTTTACAAGGAACAGAAGAGGCAGAAATATGGAGAGCATTTCATCCTTGTTTCCATACAATTTTCTCAGAGGAATGGCTCTTCCATTCAATTTACTCAATTTTTCCATAACAATTTTCATATCTCTTTCTATATCTTCTTTATGAGTTATATCAGTGGCATTAACATTTTTCCATTCCTTTTCCTTGCTCCTCCTTCTTTTAACTCTCTTTTCTATTTCTTCCTTTGCTTCTTCAAAAGCATTTATTAGTTCAACAAGCGTTACTTTCCTATTTGGCATTCTCCTTATTTTCTTTTCTAGAGGTATTTCATTTTGGATAACTCTCTGTGTGTAGTAAAATGTTTCATCCTCGCCATACCAGTCTGGAATGTCGTAATCATATATTGTTTCATCCTCTTTTCTTTCCATATTTCTTATGATTTCTTCGCTCTGCATCCTCAGTATTTTCCACGCCATCAATACTATTTTTCCTGCTATGAATAAATCTATGCCTTCTTCCTTTAACTTTTTGATATAAAGTTTTGAAAATGAGATTAAATCAATCTGGCAGGGGTCGATTTCTTTTTCAATAACGAGTTCGAAAATTATGGCTATGGCTCTGTCAAATGGGTTTTTAATGAAAACCCTATGCTTTATTATATCCACATATTTCTCAATATTTTCCTCTCTGTAGAGCATATTTTTGCTGGAGATTATATGATTTATTACTTCCTCCTTAATCATTTCCGCCTTCATTTTATCTCAACCATTTCTTCAACTTCCTGTAGATTAACATTTCCTATTATAGTTGAAACCCCATTGCTTATTGTAACGCCATAAATATGATGAGCATGTTTTAATGTTATCCTCCTCAATGAAACAACAATAAACTGGGCATTTGATGAACGTTGGGCAATTATTTTTGCAACTCTCTCTGCATTTTTTTCATCCAGAAACATGTCTATTTCATCTAAGATATAGAAAGGAGATGGTTCATATGCTTGAAGAGCAAATATAAATGCCAGTGAAGCTAAACTTTTCTCCCCTCCAGATAAAGCATTTAGATGCAACGTTCTTTTTCCGGCAGGTTTTACTTTTATGGACAGCCCCCCTTCAAAAGGATTCTCAGGATTTTCCAGAATTAGTTCACCTTCTCCATCTGCTAGTTCCCTATATATCTCCTTGAAATTTCTGTTTATTTCCTCAAATACATGATAAAAGGTATCCTTTTTCTTTTTCTTTACTTCTTCCTCAAGTTTTATTAAATTCTTTTTTTGTTCTTTCAATTTCTTCAAATCTTCCTCAAATTTATTCTTCCTTTCCTCCTGTCTTTCGTATTCTTCAAGAGCTCTCATGTTAACTGGTTCTATTTTCTGCAGCTTTTCCTCAATCTCCTTTATATTCTTTTTTATCTCATCAATTGAAGGAATCTCATCATCTTTAAATTCATATTTTATATCCATTACTTCCGCCAGAGCACTTTCAAGAGTGGGTAATCTTGCCTTTGCTCTCGATATCAAATCAATGGAAGTTTCGATTTTTGTTGATAGTGAATCTATTTTATTTTCCAG
>MTNE01000213.1 GCA_002011355.1 Thermoplasmatales archaeon JdFR-43
CAAATATAAATACATTTCTTTCTGGGCCAAAGTGGAGGGTACCCTTTATCCGTTCAGTTATGGTAACGCCATTTACAGTTGTTTTTCAATAAAAAGTATCACATATACTAGTTCAGGGGGAAAAATTATAGTATACTATTATGCATATCCATCTCTTACCTCAAATTGGAGACTTTGTACTTATGATTTCGAAAGTAAGGGTTATGTGGATGGTAGCGGGAAATTAGATTTACAAAACATTCGGGAAATAAGATTTAATCCATGTTTTGAATGGGGTGGGGGCCATCTCTTTATTGATTACATCATTGTTTCTCAAAATGCCACGCTGGTTGAGAATTTAAGAACCCATGCGTTATATGATTCAATACAGGATGCAGTAGACAATGCAGCTATTGGAGATACACTCATTGCTTATACCTCCTCTTATGACAATACATATGAAGAAAATGTTGTTATAACTAAGTCAATAACTTTAATTGGAGATGGCGCTATAATACAGCCACCTTCTGGAGATGGAATAAGAATCGAGGCAAGTAATGTAGTCATAAAAGGGTTTACAATAAGAAATGGAGGAGGAAATGGAATTGTAGTTACTGCTGGCTATAGCAACATTTTTATTGATGATTGCGAAATATACGGATTTTCCAATGGAATAGAGTTGAATGGAGCTGTAAACTGTATTATAAACAANACAAGAATACATGGNAATACATATGGAATATATTTANCCACTTCCGGGAATGAAATTAAAATGACCAANAATACCNNAATTTATAGTAATTCTTATGGAGTATATCTCGTAAACGCANATTATAACGAGATGGAGGGTGCNATTATTCATGACAACTTACAGCATGGCATATATTCATTTAACTCTAATTATAACACTCTAACAAATACTACAATTTATGATAATTCAAAGCATGGCATATATTTCTACAACTCTAACAGCAATACCATCAAGGATAGCAATATTTATAGCAATGCTGCATCATCCCCAGATTATTGTGAAGTATATTTTGAATACTCTGCCTATAACACAATTCAAGATAGCGATATCCACGACAATAATAATTGTAGCATAATACTGAGATTTGCTAATTTTACTGTCATTAAAAATAATGATGTATATAATAGCCAATATGGAATGTATATTTTCAACAGTAACAATGTGACAATAAATTACAACAATATATATTCAAATACTAGATACGGAGTTTTTGCAACGGATAACGCAAAAGATGTAAATACTCAATTTAATTACTGGGGAGACGGAAGCGGACCATATAACGCAACTACGCATCCAGAAGGAAATGGCGATAATATAACAGCCAATGTCGACTATTCTCCATGGNTTGGCTACCCATGGCCAACTTCGCCAATGATATTCTATACCAATGATGTTATTCAAGATGCGATAAATGGAGCAAGAAATGGTGACACCATAAAAGTTTTTCCAGGATTATATAAAGAAAATATCGTTATAGATAGATCGATAAAGTTAATTGATGATCCAATTGGTCCACCTTACATAAATGCAGTTATAGATGCTAAAGGAGGTGTAGGAATAACAATAACAGCAAGCGATGTTTTGGTTAAGAATTGTACAATTTATAATGGAACATATGGAATCAATGCCTATAATCTTACATCATATATTAGCAACATTACTATAGTAAATTGTACCATTTTCAACAATAGCCAAGATGGTATATCTTTCTCAATGGTCAATAACAGCCATATATGTAATTGTACTATTTACAACAATAGCGTTGGTATATATTTCTCCTTTGTTGGAAACAGCTCAATAACAGGAGATATCGATATTCATAATAATAGCAGAGATGGAATATACTTACAGACATCTCTGTATTGTAGGATAATTGGTGGTGACTTTTATATTCGCAATAATAGCGATGCAGGAATACACTTATATAATTCTCATTTCAACTTTATTGAAAACATTACATGTGATGGCAATACATATGATGAAATCTATTTAGAAAATTCAAACTACAACACCATAAANAATACGATTCTTCAGAATGACAAAGAATATGAGGGAATATGGTTATCTGCTAGTAACTTTAATAGAATAACTAACAACACCATTAGATGGAATGCCTATGATGGAATTTATATGGATGAGGGCAGCTCATACAATTTCATTTATAACAACACTATATATGAAAATGGGGCAACATATGAGGAAGGTGGCATATCAATATGGGGAGATTGTAATTATAATATCATAAAGAAAAATAAAATCTATGATAATACATACAATGGCACGAACATATGGGAAAATGGAGATGGAAATATAATAACTGAAAATAACATTTATGGACATCTGGTTGGCATATATATANGAGGAAATGGCACAAATAACACAGTTACTTACAACAACATTTACAACAATACTAAGTATGGCATTTTCAGCAATGCAAGCATTTTAGGCATATTGAACTACTGGGGAGATATAACTGGACCATATAACGCAACTANGCATCCAGAAGGAAATGGCGATAATATAACAGCCAATGTCGAGTATTCTCCATGGCTTGGTTATCGATGGCCTGCTTCGCCAATGATGTACTGCACAAATGATGTTATTCAATATGCAATCTTTTTTGCAGAAGATGGAGATATAGTTAAGGTATACCCAAGCATATTTGGCGTATATCGTGAGAATGTTATAATTAACAAANCNATAACTCTTACGGGCGATCCCATCATAGATGCTATGGGAGGAATAGGGATAAGCATATTGGCAAATGATACACTTGTAGAGAATTTCATAATATACAATGGCTCCATAGGAATTGCAATAGGAAGCATTGATATTTTAGGCATAGGAATTCCACAGACATTGCATAATATTACTCTTAGAAACATTACTCTTTATGGGAATACAAATGCCATAAATAATTCAACAATAGTTACTCTTCTAAGCTTAATCAATACCTCTATAGCTTCTGCTGGAATGGATTTGTTTGCAAGAGGCATCAATTACCTCAATATTTTAGATGTTACTATAACAAATAATGGAAGCTGGGGTGCTTTGCTGTGGAGTGTTGAAAATCTAACATTTAACAATAGCTACATCCATAACAATACTCAGGGCTTGTATTTGTTCTGGGTTAATAATAGCAGAATTTATGATAATACTTTTGGTAGCAATTATGCATGGGCTATAACAGCTATTCTTACGCATAACATTAGCTTTATCAATAATACTTTTTCACAAGTTAATCCGACAAAAGCAAGCTTCGATTACAATGGCAACATTTCCGTAAATGGTGTGGATTATCCGCCTCCGCCACCTTCTGGCTATAGTGGTGTAGGTCAGTATATCAATATTTTAGGCGACGATTGGGTGAATTTATCAATGTATTATAATGAATCGGTAAATGGCAGATTCCTCAAAATATGGAAGTTCAATGGCATATGGATCGAGGATGGATGGAATGGAACCCGTTATCTTGATAC
>MTNE01000103.1 GCA_002011355.1 Thermoplasmatales archaeon JdFR-43
GGAGCATATGCAGTCAGATATGTTGTGAACATGGATTATGGGCCAAGCGTTATATTCGTTTTGAGCTGTATAACAGGGAGAACAGATGGATTGATTCCAGAAAATTGTTTAAGTCAGGCATATCTTCATGCAGGTGTAAATGCATATATTGGAGCAACTCGTGTTACTGCTGATCCAGGATATTTAGAGCCAGGATTAATATTCAAGGGATTCGGAGCCAAGGGATTTGTGAAAGCATTGCTTAACTTACTCATAAATGGGGAATATCCAGAGCCACACTTTGGAGCGGTGGTGGCAGAGGACTTTGTTCTCGATTTGATACACAATGACAGCACAGTTGGAATGGCATTGAGAAATGCAAAGAACAAATACCTGCCAAAAGATGCAAATTCGACATTCCTCTGGACACCTCCTCTAAATACGCCTTTTGATAATACAGATACAAATACAAATGCAAGATTCGAATATGGAAAATACATGGACAAGAAATATGTTTGTTTCCATGAATTCACATTATATGGAGATCCAGCATTCAACCCGTATCAGCCAGTGAATAACGGATAGAAAGCTTTTCCCTCTTTTTCTCGCTTTTATTTTTCATGAAATGAAGAAATGAAAAAATAAAAAATAATTTCCTAACTCATATAACTACAACAAAACCATTTCCCACATTTAAATTAATATTCTCTCCATCTGTAGCCACATTTTGTGCAGGTGTATATTCTTGTTTCTGGCTCATCAGCCGCTCTCGTCTGACGGAGAACCCAGTAAGCTTCATTGTGCCCGCATTTTGGGCACACAACATTTGTTTTTGGCAACAATTGCATATCTTCTTCAATTATTGCTGAATCCAAATCTCTTCTTTTTGAGACAATTATTCTCTCTATTTCCTTTGTCTTTTTATAGCCGCATCTTCTGCACACCATTTCCTTGCCTTTTGGATATAGCAGAGAGCCACATTCAGGACAGAACATGAAAGAAGGAAGAGAATGCAATATAAATATTTTGTGAGGACTCAATGAAATGAATGGAAGAAAATGTTTGCAACATTTTGCAACATTTACTTTAGGAATATGTTACAAAAGCAACTCATTCATTCATTTTTCATTCATTTGTTTTCTGAAATTTCATCCATTTAAAAACACAGGAATTAAATATTGTTGCATTTTTGCATACAATGAAAGTTCTGGTTACAGGAGCAAGTGGATTCATAGGCAGATATTTGCTGAACGAGTTGATAGAGCATGGATACGAAGTGAGAGCATTGACAAGGAAAGCAATAAAACTTGAGGGCGTTGAGGTTATGAAAGGAGATATAACAAAGCCTTCTACTTTGCAGAAAGCTTTTCATGGAATAGATGCAGTTTTTCATAATGCTGCTTATGCAGCAGATTATGGCGAGAGAAGAAAATTTTATGAAGTTAATGTGGAGGGGACAAGAAATGTGGCGGAAGCATGTAAAAAAAATGGAGTGGAGAGGATAGTATATACAAGTTCAGCAGGTGTTTATGGTTTTCCTAATACCAATGAATGGATAACAGAGGATAGCCCAAAAGAGCCAATAAATGCATATCAGGAATCAAAGCTTGAGGCAGAAAAAGTGCTAAATGAATATGAAGACATGCATATTTCTGTCATACGGCCACCTTTAGTACTGGGAGCTGGAGCAAAAGCTGCTTTTATGCTATTGTCTAAAATGGAGGAAGGAAAGCTGGCATATATTGGGAATGGGAAAAATTACATTACTATTGCCCACCCAAAAGATGTTGCTTTTTGCCTTAGGCTCGCTCTTGAAAAAGACGAAAGAGGAGAAATTTTCAATGTTGTAAGCTTTATCTGTCGAATTGAAGAATTATATAAGGAAATTGCAAAGCAGCTTGGTGTTGAAGAGCCGAAAAAGCATGTGCCATATTTTCTTGCCTATCTTGCTGCCCTTTTTTCTGAAGCATTTGCAAAAGAGCCAGCATTAACAAGATTCAGAGTAAAATCTTTGGGCACAACCAGAAGGATAAGCTGTGAAAAAGCAAAGAAAAAGCTGGGTTATAAGCCGGGCTATGATTTAAAGGCAACAGTTAAAGATATGGTTGAGTGGTACAAAAGAATTAAAGAAGGAGGGCAGAAAGCAAGCTTTTGATCTCACCATCTATTCTGCTCTCATCGAAATCAAATTCTCTGAGGAGATGCGCATTGGCAAAAACTGTATCTCTTATTTTTTCCTGTTCCAGTTCTTCCGCCTTGAAGCCACTTGCTTTCCAGAATAAAAGGCGTTCTATCAGAGAAAATGCAATTATTTCCCTCAAGTTCCTTACTTCTTTATTTGTGAAGAAAATTATGCCTGTTTTATCACTCTGCCTGAAAACCATTTTTGTTGCTACTCCATACAGCCCGCCGGTATGTCCAATGTATTTTTCCCCACCAATATTCCATATTTGAAATCCTAGGCCATATTGAAAATTGTATGTATCGCTAGGATACTGCACAGTATGCATTTCATCAACACTATTCTCGTTTAAAATGCGAACATCATCATAAACGCCACCATTCATGTGAGCAATTAAGAAGCGAGATAGATCAATGACGTTTGTCCTCANNCCTCCTGCCGGATAATCAAGAATGCCGTAATGGAGAAGGGGCCAGTATTCTCCACGATANTATATGTAAGGTACAGCTACTTTTCTTGCATTCAGGTTGGATAATCTAAAGCTCGAGTTTTTCATTCCTAATGGCTCAAAAATATTCTCCCTGCAATATTCTTCAAAGGTTTTTCCAGAGACTGTCTCAACTAAATAGCCGAGCACGCTGTAGCCTACGTTTGCATAATACATTTTTTCTCCTGGCTTATAAGCACTCCATACCTGTGGCTTATAATGAATTTCTCCAGGAACAAGATATTGCTCAAGCCATGGATATGGATAGCCTTCCACCTCCAAATCTCCAGGAATATAGGAATAAAAAGCAGGTGGGTCTTCAGCCAAGCTGGATTGATGGGCAAGCAGCATGCGAACTGTGATTGGCTCATTCGGATATTTTGGATTTCTTAAAGAAAAGGGCAGATATTTGTTAACATCTTCATCTATGTCCAGAAGCCCTTTCTCATATAACTGCATTATGGCTGTAGCTGTAAATGTCTTTGATATTGAGGCGACGAGATAAATTGTTTCATCACTCGCTTCTTTACCATTTTCTCTATCATAAAGTCCAAATCCCTTTGTCCATACAACTTCATCATCTATAACTATTGCAGCAGAAAGAGCAGACATGTGAGCCATTTTCATCAATCTTTCTATTAGCCTATCGATCAGACCATCATTTGCTTTACTGAAAAATTTATAATTGCTGGAAAAAATCTTTTCATTGCCTAAATATTCATTTTTTTCCTTGCTATCATTTTTTATAATTGCTCCTCCAATGGAATAACTGAATAAAATAAGCAGAAACACGCCTAAAACAACATATTTTCTGTTA
>MTNE01000098.1 GCA_002011355.1 Thermoplasmatales archaeon JdFR-43
GCATCCAGATATATGCAACGCATGCCCATGCATTCTGCATATATGGCATAATCAACAGCCTTTTCAATGTCATTTTCTTTTATTATATCTAATTTCAACTTTGTTTCAACAGTAGTAGGTTTTTTGCTTGTGCTTATTATTATATACCCCATTGGAATTGGTTTTATTCCCCATTTTTTAACCAATTTCGCTCCTTTCATATGCTGTTCCCTTTTATATTCCATATCTGTAGAGTTAAGCACATCCATAAAAAATATATAATCTGCATTTGGTGCTATTGTATCTGCAGAATTTGGAAATATTATGACAGGCAGCCTGCTATTCATCTTTATCTCTTCAATTGTTTTATATGATGTTTCTCTATCTGGCACTGTTGAGCCTCCCACCATTATAGCATCACTTCCATATTCCTCGCAAATTTTTGCTATTCTGCCCGCTTCTTTCGGCGATTGTTTGTCAGGATCTATCAGTGAAAAATGCATTTTTTTCCTCCCTAGTAGTTCAATCATTTTCCTTAAAATTTATATGAATTTTAAAACCTTTCCCTTTATTTTGAAATCGTTGAAGAACGAATTGATGCCACGCTAACTCAATATGAGAATGATACAACAAAACAATTCATTCTATTTTAATATTCACATCCATCTATCCAAGCCATATTGTCTGCATTTTTCCAGTGATGGCAACCCAAATGCCCCCTGAATGTAGTTCTTTATCATTTCCTTGTACCATTCCATGTCCAGTTCATTTCTATCTTTTAGCAATTCAAGAGGATACATGAAATGTATAGGCTTTACTCCACTTTTGGTTGGATTTTTTATACCAGGCAATGGTTTCTTTGTCACAACAAATTTGAATTTTCTTCTTATTGTTATTTTTCCAAGCAATCTTTCAAGGGCTGCTGCTCTTTCTCCATAAACTGACGGAGAACCATTTGGATTTGGTTTGTATCTATTATGTGGCTGAACAGATTGTACAAGAGTAAAAGCATCCATATCAAATTTTTCAATATCAATATCCTTAACTTTTTCAAGTGTTATTCTCATTATTGCCTCTCTTACTTTTTGCCTTGCTTCTTCCTCATCCTCCCATTCAAGATTTTCTTTTAGTACATCCATCATTATTTCCCTCAAAACAATTCTTGCAATATCTGGTTTATCGCTCCCCTTAAAATTATTTCCTTTTGTTATCATTTTGACTTTGCTATTTTCCACATCAAAAATGAGATAATTTTTATGCTTGACGAAAATCATTGCATCATGCTCCTCCACTTCCAGCTCAAACTCTCTGTAACCCAGCAATCTACGCCATTTTTCATTACAAAGGTTTATAATATTCCTTACTTTGTCTGGCTGAATGATCCATCTGCTATCTTTTTCATTCACCCCTAATGCATTTCTAAGCCTCTTTGATGCCGAGGAAGAGCATGCAACATATATGCCATCTGTATCTCCATAAACAACTCTAGCGCCATTGTTTTCTAGGGTTTTGAGTGTGTCATACAATATTTGCTGCCCTTTTGTTGTTATAAGAGCTGCTCCCCATAAATTGAATTGGCGACATGAAACTAAAGGAGCGGATAATATGCCATGTGTTCCCGCATTTCTTGCCGCCTTCAATGACTGATACATCATACTCAATATTTTCTTTTCTTTACCTTCTTTTTCCTTCATTTCCTCTTTTAGCTTTTTGATGAAATCCATTATTCCTTTCATGGCTAAATTAACAACCCCAGGCTCCTTTGCTATTTTAACTCCTATTAACATTCCTTTATCAATAAATTCTTCTTTTCCTTCCCTGCAAATAGGTTTCACTTCTTCAAGAAACTTCTGTGGCACTTTTTTCAACCATATCCAGTCATCTGGCTCCTCATTTTTTGCAAGCGTCACTGTATCAGCTCCTGCATTAATAGCACGTAATATAGTGGGATACATCGCTCCAACGTCAGCAACAAGCACACTATACCACGGAATAAAATGGCTGTTTGCATCTCTATCAGGCTTAATGGTCATACCACCTGGAAAATGATATGCTATATCCTTATTTTTCTCATCATATATTAGAAATGGATATTCTACCCAGTCAGGCATTTCATCTCCATATTTAGCTACTCTCACAATTTCCTTGCTGGCTCCTTCTCTTCTTACCTTTTCAGCAATCTCTTTTTTACTTTTTCCGTATTTTCCTATTCCTTTTGCCACATCATATACTCTGCATAAGGCGGGCATTATTTTTTTGTGGTATGCTGCTCTTATCATGGCCATATAATCCCACATTTTTGTTGCACCGCTTGGGAAAAGCAATTCAAATGGCATTCCAGTAATAAAGGCAAGAGGTAATCCTTGTTGAACCAAATTTAAGAACACTCTTACTTCTTCAATAACATCCTGCCTGTTGTACCTC
Organism: Thermoplasmatales archaeon JdFR-43; assembly: GCA_002011355.1. Lineage (GTDB taxonomy): Archaea > Thermoplasmatota > E2 > UBA202 > JdFR-43 > JdFR-43. The sequence continues at coordinate 2,404 of MTNE01000098.1, forward strand.
AAAGTTATATCATCAATTGCCATTTTATCAGGTGTTAAATGCACTCTATTCTCCACTCCGACTCCTAAAAAATTCACTAGGCCATTCAAGCTATATTCATCCAGCGCATAAAATTTTCTTGCAGCATGGAATGTATCAAAGGATGAAGGGTAGAAAATTGCAACATTATTTGCAACTCCAAAATGGAAGGACTGATCTCTTTTTGTGTAGACATCAATGAAATTCTTGAAATGCTGTATTTCCTCTTTTGACAGAATCTCTGATTTTTGCATGAGCTTTTTCATTCTTTCATATATCTCCATGTTGTCAAAGCCCAGTATGTTGTGCCCGCTTATTATATCTGATGAAGAAACTATTTTTGTAAATTCTATCAAATTTTTAATTTCATCATTCTCATTTTCTGCCACAAGCTGAACAACTTCTCCTTCTCCTTCCGGCAAATCAATTATTTCAAAGAAAAAATCCTCATTTTCCAGATTTTTTGATGATGCAAACGAAATTTGCAGGCGAGAATACCCTATTATGTCAATAGGTGCCTCCCTTTCTTCTCCGTATCTAGTAATTTCTATATCGTAAACTGTAGCATTTATTTTCTTTTCTTTGCCATCTGTATCAAAAATCCACACACCTTTTGCTGCCAGATCTGTTAGAGCTCTCTCATGGTATGGAATATCGTGCTCTGCCGTGTATAAGCCAAGTTTAAAAACTTTATCACTCATCTCTGGCACATTTCCAGGGTGTTTGGTATATACCTTAAAGACCTTCCTTTTTATTCCTGGATTCCAGAAAGAGGAATATGTTTCAATCTCTCCTATTTCTCTGATTCTGTTATCATTTCCAATCTCCCTTATAATCTTATTTCTTGCAACATTTGCATCCATGCCATCTGGAACAATTACGAGAAAGTACGGACTATGCATTTCCTCAATTGGCTGAATTTTTCCTTGCCAGTAAAGGTAATTTGGAGAGGCATTAATCAACATGTTTAAAATAAATGGTGGAGCCTTATAACCCTTTTCACTCT
>MTNE01000057.1 GCA_002011355.1 Thermoplasmatales archaeon JdFR-43
TTATATTTGTAGATCTTGCAAACAATGATGCTGTTGCGAACGAACTTGCTGCAAATTACAATGTCGAGAGAATAACAACAATGGAAGAAATTGTGAGTAAAATCGATGAGTTGAGCGATGAGAACTACATCACAATAACATCATTTGCTACTGGCGATGGCTATTTTGCTCCTGCTGCTTATCTGGCGGCATATCATGGCTCACCAGTGGTAAGAATAGGAGAGATGAAAGATGCAGCTCACTGGGCAGATGCTATAGCTACATATGATGAATATCTAGGCGATTATTATCATGGATGTCGTTCAACAGGTCATATGGCTAAGGCAAGGAAACCAATAATTGATTATATAAAGGAAGGAGAGTTACCACCTCTTGGCTGTGACCAGCATTTAAGATGGTTCACGAATACAGCAGAACCCTTCAAGGAGTATATTGAGAGCATTGGATTAAACAGAGAAGGAAGAGAACATGTTGGAATAGTTGCACCTCGTATTGACATAAGAATGCCATTTATACGCGCTATAACAGGGAATGAGTCAACAGCTGGCCAGTTTATTGGTATAACACCAGCAGAAATGGTTGCTTATGTTACAAGAAGCGTGTTATATCCAGCGATAATATTTGCAAATCCACACAAGGAATACACAACTTCTACACTCATGAATTTCGCTGATGGAACTCCAATAACATTAAATAATGGAGAGCGCCTCAATGCATACAATGCAAGATACATAAAAGATTACTTCTCAAGATATGGAAGAGAGTATCGTGGACACTGCATATGGGACAACACACTCTATGAATTCAATAATGGCATATCAGCATACTACTATGTTGGCCACGGAACAGGAGGTTCTGGTGTCTCTCAGCATCCGAAATGGGGNGGNATACGCCAGGATGGATGGCATGGTTATGAATACTGGCATGGCGATACACCTCGTAGCCCAGGAGGAGCATGGTATGATCCAGAGCCGCCATCGCAATACGATATAATACATTTCAAGTGGTGCGATCAGCTATGGGAGAATATGCACAGCACATGGGTGCATTTCAGCTCATGTACAACAGCATGGCACTTTGGTCCAGATATATACTTTGAGCATGGAGCAGTCGCATATTACGGCAACTGCGGAAGCGGATTCCTCGGTTACAATGACTTATGGGATCAGATTATAGAAGGAAGAATAATGGTTGAAGGATACAGCATTGGAGACGGAGTGTCGATGGATCTCTGGAAGTTTGACAGAGATTTCACAACTCTGGATCCAACAAGTATATATGGAACAATTTCACTAACACTGCTCTCATTGACAGTATTGTATGGAGACCCAGCATTGATAATATATAGCCCAGCACACTGGGTAGAACCTGAGCCAATTGATTCGCCACTCTAAGCCCCTTTCCCCTTCTTTTTAAATTTTTTGCATTAGCTTTTTAAAGTGGCGTAATTGAAATGGAATGCATGAATCGCTGACAAGATTTATTTACTGGCATTGCATTATGTATTAGATTTTTGGGGGAGGAAAAATATGATGAAAGATATATTCCACGGGCTCGTATCCGCAGATAGCATATTCAAAAACAAAGAGGTGCTTCGCCCCTCATATGTGCCAGACATACTGCCGCATAGGGAAAAGCAGATAAAAGAACTGGCTGCGATTTTGGCTCCTGCTTTAAGAGGAGAAACACCTTCGAATGTATTCATTTATGGGAAAACTGGCACTGGCAAGACGGCAGTTGCAAAATTTATTGGGAAACAGCTGGTAGAAAAAGGTAAGCAACTTAATGTAAATACAAATTTTGTTTACATAAATTGTGAGATTGTTGATACGCAATATAGAGTTTTGCAGAATGTTGCTAACCATTTCATAAAAGTGTGGGAGGATAGAGTACCNTTTACAGGATGGCCAACAGATGAAGTGTACAGCAGGCTTGTAAATGCAATAGAGCGAACAAAAGGCGTAGCAGTTATTGTGCTGGACGAAGTTGATAAACTTAAGGGGGATGAAGTTCTCTATAATTTATCTCGTCTCAACTATGATTTGGATAGAGCAAGAACATCAATAATTGGCATATCCAATGATTTAAAATTCACAGAGTTTCTTGATCCAAGNGTAAAGTCATCTTTAGGAGAGGAAAATCTTGTATTTCCTCCATATTCAGCAGATGAATTATGTGATATACTTGGAGAAAGAGCAAAAATTGCTTTTGAAGATGGAACACTAGAAGAAAATGTAATTCCTTTATGCGCGGCTTTAGCAGCTCAAGAGCACGGAGATGCAAGAAGAGCTCTAGATTTACTTCGTGTTTCAGCGGAGATTGCAGAGAGAAACGGAGAAAAGAAGGTTACAGAAAAGCATGTCAGAATGGCAGAAAATAAGATTGAGCTTGATAGAGTAAAAGAAATAGTTCGTACATTGCCCATACAATCAAAAATAGTTTTAATGGCGGTTATAATTGGGGAAGAAAATTATGAAGGGCTTACAACAGGAGAAGTATATAATATCTATAAAGATTTGTGCAAAATAGGGGGAGTAAATATATTAACTCAAAGAAGAGTGGCAGATTTGATTTCTGAGCTTGACATGCTCGGCATAATCAATGCGAGAGTTGTATCAAAGGGAAGATATGGAAGAACAAGAGAAATAGAGATTTCTGCTCCAATGAAAATAAAAGAAGTGCTTGAAAAAGACGAGGCAATGCCAAATTTGAANAANTATAAGCCACCTTTACAATCCAAGCTTCTTTGACTTCCACTTCTTGTAGAAATTGTATACGTCCCAGCCTGTTGGCACACCAATTAGTATGAGCAAAGAAATGCCTAGACAAATCCATTCATCTTTCGGAGCAACAGCTTTTCCTATCTTTACTGCATCTTCCCCAGTATATCCCATGCCATTTCCAAATATCATTAATTTAATGAGACCAAACCATGGTAACTCTCCTCTTGCTTTTCCTATTATCCATTCTGGCTTGACAGGCTGCTCACATATACCGCCATTTGGGATTTGATCCGGATATTCATTATTATCCCCTTTTGTTATAAACCCACTATTTTTTGGCTTATAATTGCTTAAATGAAGTTCTGGAATTGTTATGGATGGTGCATTATAGATTCCATATTCTTCTACAGTATATGTTCCATTTGGATTTTTTTCAACCCAGCAAATTGCTCTGTGAATAATCGGTACCCTATCCTTGTTTCCCATAGGATAGTATATTATGACATCTCCATAATCGCCATAAGTACGATGTNTNGTTGTNGGATTATCTGATGGACCCCTCGTTATTACATCATCTTTTCCCCTGATTTTTTTAACAAGCACCAAATCTCCTGGATCAATGGTTCCTATTCTGCCGAATGG
>MTNE01000061.1 GCA_002011355.1 Thermoplasmatales archaeon JdFR-43
AGAATCGTTGGCAGAGTAACACCTACAATTCCTAAAAAAACAAATTTTTTTGTATCTATATTGTAAAAATTTTTGGTGAAAAAAAGGAGAAAAATAAAAAGGAGGCTTGCAATTGTATATCTAAGAAAAGCAAATAATATGGGCGAGATATTCTCTAAGCCTATTTTTGTAATTGGAAATGACATACCCCATAAAGCTGCAGCTACAATTGCATAAGTTGCTGCTCTATTTTTCTCCATGTGTATACAACTCTTGCTTTAAATTTTATCTCCGCTTACATTATCAGAGAGGAAATATCCTCTGGTTCTCTTTCACAGTAATAACATTTAATTTTTAATGGCTGCCTGCTTTTCACAATAAATCTTGTTTTTATGGGCTCTCTCGTATTTGATATGCAATTTGGATTTGGACATTTAACGATGCCAACTATTTCATCAGGCACCTCCACCCTCCTCTTTTCCACAACTTCATAATTTCTGATGATGTTAATTGTTGCATTTGGTGCAATCAGTGCGATTTTATCCACTTCTTCAGCTTTCAATTCTCTATTTTCTATTTTGACAATATCCTTTTTGCCTCTCTTTCCAACAACATTTATTGCAATACTTATAACAGAGTCTGGCAAACTTTCCGTTATTCCCAGAATTTTCAGCACTTTAAATGCATTTCCTGGTGGAATGTGGTCTATGACGGTGCCATCCTTAATTGGCTGAACTTTCAACTCTTTCATTTTACCTCCCCCAATACCAGAGCCAGTAAGGCCATCCTGACGGGCACACCATTGAAAGTTTGTCGGAAATACGCAGCGTGTTTTGTTTCATCTACCTCTGGCGAAATTTCATCTACCCTTGGCAACGGATGCATTATTATCATGTCTTCCTTAACATTTTCNAGGGTTTTTAAATCTATTCTGTAGCTGCCTGCAACCTTCTTATATTCTTCCGGATCAGGAAATCTTTCCTTTTGAATTCTGGTTACATAAAGAACATCTATTTCATCGAGTCCTTCCAAGCTATTTTTAATTGTGATATTGGCTCCCATCTCCCTGCATTCTTCTATTACNTCTTTNGGCATCTGCAGTTCTGGAGGAGAGATAAATACCATATCTACTTTAAATAAAGCCAGAGCATATGCTAGAGAATGTACAGTTCTCCCATACTTCAAATCGCCGAGCAACGCCACTTTATTTCCTTCTATTTGCCCTTTCTCTTTTTTTATTGTGAACAAATCAAGCAGGCATTGCGTCGGATGATGGCCGGCGCCATCTCCTCCATTTATTATTGGTACAGAGGCAAATTTTGCTGCCATTCTTGCAGAGCCTTCTTTGGGATGGCGCATTACTATTACATCGCAATAGCTTTCAGCCGTCTTGATTGTATCTGCAAGTGTCTCTCCTTTCTGGAGGCTTGTTGTGCCTGGCTGGGCGAAGCCTATCACACTCCCTCCCAGCCTTTTCATTGCTGCCTCGAAAGATAGGCGAGTTCTGGTTGATGGTTCAAAGAAAAGAGAAGCCATTATATAGCCGTTGAGCAANTTACTTTTTTTCTTTCCTTCAGCAATTGGAAACATTTTTTCAGCAACATCGAGAATATACAGAATTTCATCCTTAGAAAAATCCTTTATACTTATCACATCTCTACCTTTGAAATTCATCCAGAATATAATAACTGCTGAGTTAATAAAACTTTACCATGCTTTTGCTTAAAATTTTTATATATTTTATTTTATAAAATTGATGAAAGGGCTATTTATAGTCATAATAGTAATTTTTGTGATTTCAGGCACTTCAACATCAATTCTATTTTCTACATCAGATAATTTTTCCTATTGTGTAGAAACAAAAGGAGAAAATAGCAACTGGTTTATTGTAGAGATTCATGCTAATGAAACAATACATATTGATGAAATCTATGTAAACATGGCAATAGATGTCAATACTTCTATTTTTAGATGGTGTACGTTTCTAGATAGATTTTTTATCATAGGTGAAAATGGGAAATGGTGGGTCCCACCTATGGTATTGATGCTCAAACAGGGTTCTCTTTTAGACTGGTATTTTCAGATTAACATGTTTGGCATGAATTTTTCTTATTCCCATTTAATTAAAAAGCCCGTTGAAACACACGGTTCAAGCATATATTATGTCTACAATGTTTCTTTATCTCCTGGTAAATGGTATCTCGTTTCCATGATATTTCCTACGAATAAGAGTCATATAAAAATATGCATAAATGGGACTAATGCAGAGTTAGGAAATGCGACAGAAGGCTCAACATCTTTTATCTTAGAAAATGAAGATTTTCATGCGAAACTGAATTTTAAAAGCATGCCATTCAGTATTATTTTGGATGGTAAGAAAACAATGCATATAAATAATACATTCATCGGATTCATTTACGCTCCAACCAGCACAGGCATTGCATATTTAAAATTTATAACCCCANGCGGTGAGGAAAGAGAGGCAATTATCTGGGAAACACCAAGAAAATTTTATATTTCTAAAAATAGCGATTTCATTCCAATATTTGAACCAATTGTTGGTAAGGATGGAGAATGGAAATTTTATGTAAGCATGGCCGGCATAGGAATGGCTACTATCAATATTTTTGCTGCCGATGTAGTGTTTCCGTGAAAAGCTGCAATAAATATTTCATTTGATGCTGCTATAAATCTAACCAATTCATTTATATAATAAATAGCATTTCACCCTTGATGGTGGAGAGGAAGAAAAAAAAGACAAAAAATTGGTATGCATTGATGGCACCGAGCATGTTCGGAAAGGCAAAAATAGCAGAGACACCTGCTGATGATCCAGATAAAGTGCTTGGCAGAACAGTTGAAATCTCTCTGCAGGAATTGACAGGCGATTTTGCCAAAGCCCATATAAAATTAATTTTTAAGGTTATTGATGTAAGAGGCTTGGAGGCTCACACTGCTTTTATAGGGCATGAAACGACAACAGATTATGTTAAGAGGATGGCAAGAAGGCATAAATCAAAGATAGATGGAGTCTTTGATGTGACAACGAAAGATGGGAAAAGGATAAGAGTTAAACCATCTGCCTATACAAACAAGAGAATACAGACATCTCAAAAAAGAGCAATAAGGGCTGTTATGAAGCAGGTTATTGAAACACTGGCAAAAAACAATACTTTAGATGATTTTGTTAAGCTCATGCTTGATGGAGAAATAGGAAAGCAAACATACAAACTCTCAAAAACAATTTATCCAGTTAAGAGGGTGGAAGTGCATAAATCAGAGTTACTTGAAGTGCCAAAAGTGGAAGTAAAGAAGGAAGAGGAAGAAGAGGAAGAGCTGAAAGAGATAGAAGAGGCAGAGGAAGAAAAAGTGGAAGAGACAG
>MTNE01000010.1 GCA_002011355.1 Thermoplasmatales archaeon JdFR-43
AATGCAACTGTTGAAGTGAGGAATTATCCAGTATATGTTTCGATTGAGCCAGCTTATAGTTTGATAGGAAATGAGACAGCTCTCTTTGATGTTACTGTAGATCCCAATGGAAATGAGCTCTCTGTTATGACCTTTGACATTACTTTCAATCCAAACTATTTCCAGGTAACTGGAGTGACTGATGGAGGATTGTTCAGCACACTAACCCCAAATATAGATAATGGAGCTGGTGTTGTAAGTATATTTGCTATCCAGACACCAATTCCTCCAGGAGTAACTAATGCTGGCACTCTGGCAACAATAGAGTTTACACCATTGCAGACAGCAGTAACAGACATTAACATTACCAATATGGATATTATCAATGTTGATGGAGAACATCTTTATTCAATTATACAGAACGCTACACTAGAAGCAGATTTAACTCCTCCAGATGTAACTCTTGAATTTGGTACACCTTATTATAATGGAAGCAACTGGATTTCANCCTTAACGCCTATTTATATTAATGCAACTGATGCTCATGATTATACTGTTTACTATCGCATATGGAATGGAAGCTGGCAAGCTTGGCAGAGTGAAGCAATAAATACAGATGCCATTATATATCTCNCAGAAGAAGGAATGTATTACATTGAATATTATGCTGAAGATGAATTCAATAATACAAGCCCAGTTGATAATGTAACAGTATATGTTGACAATACTCCACCAGTAACAAGTATACNGCTGACAGGCAGCCTAGGAGAAAATGGATGGTATGTAAGCACAGTTACAGTTAATTTAACTGCTGTTGATGTAAATGGAAGCGGCGTGGGAGCAATCTATTATAAGATAGATGATGGAAACTGGACAGAATATATAGGAGCATTTGATATAACAACAGATGGAATTCATACTCTTTACTATTATGCAGTTGATAATTTAGGAAATGCAGAGACAGAGAAAAGCGAAACAATAAAGATAGATAAAACATTACCAGTTCTCTCCTATAACATTACTGGCAGCCTAGGAGAAAATGGATGGTATGTAAGCACAGTTACAATTGAATTATCAGCAGTTGATGATAATTTAGCAGAATTCAAATACAAGGTAGATGGAGCATGGCAGGATTATACTGGGCCATTTGATTTATCTGATGGAATCTACACTATAAGCTTTTATGCAAAAGATGATGCAGGAAATAATGCATCTGCTGAATTCGATGTATCTGTAGATACAACAAAACCAACAGCAACACATACCCTGCAAGGAACATATGAGGATGGAAAGTATACAAGTGACGTAACGGTTGTTTTGCAGGCATCTGATAATCTGGCAGGAGTAAAAGAAATTAGATATAAGCTTGATGGAGGAAACTGGCAGATATTCCCAGGAAATTCAGGAACTGATGTTGTAAGTTCAGAAGGAACTCATACCATTATATATTATGCTGTTGATAATGCAGGAAATGCAGGCACACAACATCAGGTAACCTTTGAAATACTAAAGAATAAGCCGCCTGTGGCTGATTTCAGTTTCTCCCCACAGCAACCAACTGATTTGGATACAATAACATTTGCTGATCAATCGACAGATGAGGATGGAGAAATTGTTTCATGGCACTGGGACTTTGGCGATGGAACAACAAGCAATGAACAGAATCCAACCCATAAATACGCAGACAATGGCACATACATTGTCAAGCTAACAGTAACAGATGATAAAGGGGCAACTGAAACAGCGCAAAAGATAATAGAAGTGGCAAATGTTGCACCAGTAGCAAAATTCACTTATGAGCCAGATAAGCCAAAGATAAGAGAGGAAATAAAATTCAATGCCACATTATCCTTTGATGACGATGGCAACATAGTAAATTACACTTGGGACTTTGGCGATGGAAATAAGAGCTATGGAATCAATCCAACACACACATATATTGAAGCTGGAACATATAATGTAACTCTAACAGTGACAGATAATGATGGAGCAACGCATCAGACAATTCTTCAGATTAAAGTCACTGAAGAAAAAGTAAACATATGGCTTTATCTGATAATAATAGTAGTGCTAATAATAATAGCTGTTGCAGTAGTGGCTGTGTGGAAGAAGAGAACAAAGAGCTAATTTTTCCCCTTTTTCATCTCTTTTTTATTATTCTTTAATTTGTGAAAATTTAAATAGAGTTATATATTACATACTAAGGAGGATTAAAATGAAAGGAAAGGTTGGAATAGTCATAACGATTTTACTTATCTCTATTCTGGCAGGGTATTCAAAAGGAGAAGATTTAAACACCATATCAATAGTTCCCCAGGAAAAAATTGTGGGCTTAGGCGAGACATTCACNCTGAAAATAAATATCACCCCTGTAGAGCCCATTTCATCAGCAGCATGTGACATTATGTTTGACCCATCTATACTTCAGGCAATAAGTGTTGAAAACGGAGGAATGTTTGATATTTGGCTAGGAGATTTGCCCGGAGTAGCGGAAATAGATAATGTTAATGGCACAATCACATACATTATAGGTGCATCAAGTGAAGATAAAACAACAGAGGGAACGCTTGCAATTATTACTTTTCAAGCAATATCAGCAGGCATATCTTATATAAACATTGAAAATGCTGTTATTCAAGGAAGTACAAATGTTAATGTAATCAATGGAAGTGTTACTGTTTCTGAAGAAGGAGATTTCACTCCTCCAGACATAACATTGATTGATTATCCTCCCGCAATAATAGACTATAGAGACATCTATTTTGAATGGACTGCAACAGATGATACATCACCGGAGGAAAATATAACATTTTCATATATGCTCGAAGGATATGATGCAGATTGGAGTGCATGGGGTTATACTAAACAGAAGAGNTACTATAACTTAAATGCTGGCAACTATGTTTTCAGAATAAGAGCAATGGATGATGCTGGCAATATTGGATGGCTCAACTATTCATTTAGTATAGTTGATAATACTCCGCCAGTTATAAGCAATATAAATGCAAATCCAGATGTTCAGCAGATTAATGAATATGTTAATATTTCATGCACTGTAACAGATGATTTTGGTATTGCCGAAGTTAAGGTAAACATAACATATCCTGACGCAACTTTTCATGAGTTTATAATGCAGCATAACAGCAAATATTATTTCAATCAGGTGTATTCTCTCGCTGGCATATATAACTTCTCAATATATGCAAGAGATGTGAATGGAAATGAAAATGTAAGCGGTAAATTTAGTTTCCAGATCATTAACTCACCCCCGAATAAACCAGTTCTTCAATCTCCGGCAGATGGGAGTGTTAATGTGGATATAAATCCAACATTAAGTGTATTAGTAACAGATCCAGATGGAGATACAATGGATGTAACAT
>MTNE01000156.1 GCA_002011355.1 Thermoplasmatales archaeon JdFR-43
CAAGCAACGATAGCAAGTCATAATAGTCAAAGTTCACAACTGGCATCCTGAGATAATCTGCAAATGATATTTTATTTTGTCGATGATATCTACAGAAAAAAACTTAGTTCAATAACAGCAATCCTTTTTCTATGCAGATATTTATTTATTCTCTATCATTTTATGTTCATCAAATATTTATAGCGGATGCGCTTCAAAAAATGTGATAAGACTGGGAAAGCTTGCGTTATACTACTGCAATGAATGCAATATGCCATTGCTTAAAAGCAGATGTTCATGCGGTAATAGAGCAGAAAAAGTTCCAATAACGCCTCCTGGCGATGTCAGACCTGCTTTTGAATTTGATAAAAAGATGATTGGGGAAATAATAGAGAAACAATTTGGTTCATGCTATATGCCAGAAGTTGTTTTGTTAAATGCAACGCCAGCCATAGATAGAAATGATGAAGTTATAATAGATGGAAGGATAGCAGGAAGTTTTTTCTATGACATATGGGCAAAGAAATTCAAATTTCAGCCCCGTCCATGGTATGCTTCTCTGCTTGATATAAAAAAAGGTTATGTTGTGGCTGATAATGGAGCTGTCCCTTATATTTTAAAAACTTCAAATTTGATGGCTCCTGGTGTTAAAGAAGTAGATGAAGAAATAAAGGAAGGAGATGAAGTTATCGTTTTAAATGAGGATTGGCAAGTGATAGCGACAGGAAAGGCGAGAATGAATGGAGATGAAATGAGAGGCAATAGAGGAATGGCAGTTAAAATAAGATGGCGTGGTATGGAAATGGCAGAGAAAAAGAAAAAAATAACATGGAATGACGTAATGAAAGCAAATGAAGATATAATTTTGAGTATGGTGGGAAATGAAATAAAATTTATTAGAGAGACGGTGGAGAAATATAAGCTTCCATTTGCAGTTTCTTTTAGCGGGGGAAAGGATAGCTTGGCTACATTACTTTTAGTTATCGATGCTGGTTATACGCCTCCATTAATCTTTCTAAATACTGGCTTGGAGTTTGATGAAACCTTGGAAAATGTATATTCGACGGCAGATAAATATGGCTTAGAACTCATAGAAGAGAAAGCTGGCAATAAATTCTGGCATGCTATAGATTTCTTCGGCATCCCTGCTCGCGACTACAGATGGTGCTGCAAAACCTGCAAGTTAGGAGTGGCAGCAATGCTCATAAAAAAACATTTTGGCAACGGCATTCTTTCTTTCATAGGACAGCGAAGATATGAATCGCAACATAGAGCTGAGCATGGCAAAATATGGAAAAATCCATGGGTTCATGGACAGATAGCTGCCTCGCCCATCCAAAACTGGACCGCCTTGCATGTTTGGCTATATTTATTCATGAAAAAAGCGAGATGGAATGTGCTATATGAAAAAGGCTTTAGCAGGATAGGGTGCTGGCTTTGCCCGGCATGTGACATGGCGGAATTTAAACTGAAAAAGCATGAGAACTGGGATAGATTTGAAGAAAAATTAAGGCAGTTTGCAGAAAAACATAATTTGCCAGAAGAATGGATTAGTCTTGGTTTATGGAGATGGCGCACCCCGCCAAAATGGAGCAGTATAAAGTATGAAATAAAGGAAGAGAGAAAATACAATATCGAAGGAAATGAAGATAGAATAGAAAATTTTTTGAATATAGTTGGCGAGATAAAAAAACTCGGAAAAGATGAGTATGAAGTTGGCGAAATAAAGATTCAGCTGCAGAAAGAAAAAATAAGGCGAGTGATAAGGAGGAACTAATAAAAGACATTATTTACAGGGCTATAAACTGTGTTGGATGTGGGGTATGCATTGCAAAATGCAGTCAGAATGCCATTTATATGGAAAAGGGAAAAGCATGGATTGGTGATAATTGCAACCACTGCTTAAAATGCATGGATGAATGTGCTGTAATTGTATTTAAGTGATTATATTTCCTCAGCCACATATATGTTATGCTTATTCCTTATAATTTTAGCATTCACAAAATCTCCTATTTTTTTGTTTGTATCAGTTATCTGAATTATTCTTTCCCTTGCTATGGCAAGCATTTCATTTCTAAGCCTCCCATGCATCTCTATCTTTAACTTCACTTTTTCTCCTACTTTAAATTTTTTTGGCAATGCTTTGCATTTCATTATTCCAAAATCCTTAGGATACAAGCGCAATTCTTCTCCTATTTCCTCCAGTTTTTTATAAAAAGTCTTGAAATTCATCATCTTTACCCCTTTCGGCTTCCTTCCAAATCTGTATTTTATATACTTTTGTATGCCAAAAGGCTTCCATTTTTTGCCTGCTCCTATTTTCTCTCCAAATTCAATTATCTTTCTCATATCATCATCATTGTAGCCGGGAACCCATACTGGAGCAATGAGCAAATCAATCTGGCTATTCGCTATTTCTTCTGCCATTTCTAAAACATGCTTTAAATTGTAGGAAGCACAACCTGCAAGCAACCTTGCTTTCTTCTCGTCCATGCTATTCAATGATAAATTTATTCTGTCGAGATAGCCTTCCAGCCTCTTTATCTTTTCCTTTGTAAGGAGAGTGCCATTTGTTTGTATGGAAACGATATCAGCTATGTCATGCAATCTTTTTATGAGTTCTTCAATATGTGGATAGAGAAATGGTTCTCCTTGGCCATCGATATGCGCTTCTATTGGCAAATTTTTACAATGCTTTCTTTTAAAATCAGCAATTTCTTCAAATTTATTTATTAAATAATCCACATCCACCATGTAATCTGTTACTCTCGTTTTACTCTTTCCTTCATCAACAGAGCAGAAAATGCAGTTTAAATTACAGCCTGAGCATGGACGAATTTGCAATAAATTTGTTCCTCTGTCTATTATGCCGAATGCAGTATGTCCAATCAGAGGTATGCCACTTTCTTCAGTAATATAATATAGCCTTCTTCCAGTGACTGCATTATATATATTTTTGTGAGGGCAGAATGAAATTATTTCTTCATCACTGTATTTTTTTCTGTAATTCTCATAAATATTCTTTGCTATTCTCACTTCTATAACATCTCTGACCATGAATACAACTTCTTTTTTTTCTTCATCAAAGAATNTTTTATATTGCATTTTATAAACAAATATAATGAAAGGGTTTAGTTANTTTTCTCTCAATTAGAAAAAATTGTGGCNNGCTCATTTCTCAAGATATTTACGATAGACTCCATAGATTTTTTATTCACTCTCATTCAAAAACATTTTTAAGGCTTGATAAATTTAATNATGATATGAAATTTCTTTTCCTCTATCCAACAACGGATTCCTTTTCTTTTAAGGGAGGTGAGAAANCATTTCTCTATGCTCCTCCTCTTGGCATATTATACCTCGCTTCTATTCTCACG
>MTNE01000152.1 GCA_002011355.1 Thermoplasmatales archaeon JdFR-43
GAGTTCATAGACGGCTTCATCAAATGTCGGCTTCTCAATATCAACAAATTTACCAACTACTATATCACCACCCATTTCAATGTCTGCTTCAGCTGGATCGATGCCATGTTTGATGACAGAATGCTCCTTATAGTATTTCAGTGTTTCCAGTCCAGTTGGCTCTTTATTACGCCTGCCGAAAGCTGTTGGGCATGGGGCAATTATTTCAACAAAGGAAAAGCCCTTCTTATTTAATGCCTCCTTCATGCTCTCCTTCAGCCGGCGAACATGCAAGGATGTCCATCTTGCAACATATACTGCACCAGAAGCAGCGGCGACATGGCACAAATTGAATGGATGCTCGATATTGCCGTAAGGGGCAGTTGTCGTTCTCGCTTCCAATGGCGTTGTAGGGCCGAGCTGTCCGCCAGTCATGCCATAGTTGTAATTATTTACACATATAACAGTCATGTCAATATTTCGGCGGGCTGCATGTATGAAATGATTTCCACCAATGGCAAATAAATCACCATCTCCGCTGAAAACAACTACCTTTAACTTCGGATTTGCAAGTTTTAAGCCAGTGGCGAAAGGAATAGCTCTGCCATGAGTGGTATGATATGAATCAACGTTGATATAGCCAGCTACTCTGCCAGTGCATCCTATGCCAGAGACAACTGCCAGATTTTTCAGATCAATATCTGTTTCCTCTAAAGCATGTAAAAAGCAATTTAAAACTGTTCCAAGTCCACAACCAGGACACCATATGTGGGGAATACGATCAGCTCTCAGATATCTATCTAAAGGATGACTCTTTGCTTCAATTTCCATTGTACACCTCCTTTATCTTTCTGTATATTTCATCTGGCTTATGAATCTCTCCTCCCATTTTTGGCAGGAGATGTATTTTGTCTCTGCCAACATTTCTTTCCACTTCAAGTTTGATTTGCCCATAATTTATCTCCACAACCACAAATTTTTTGATATCATCTACCAGCTTTTCAAAATATTCATCTGGGAATGGCCATATTGTTTTGAGCCTTATTAACCCCACTTTGTAGCCATGCTGCCTTGCAAGCCTTACAGCTGCTTTGCTACTTCTGGCAGAGATGCCAAATGAAACTATTGCAATTTCTGCATCATCCATCTCATATTCTTCTATGTCGCGAAGCTTCTTTTCATTTTTTCTTATTTTATCACATAATCTCCTTACAAGCCTATCCTGTACATCTGGATCAGTAGCCTGAGGATATCCTCTTTCATCGTGTGTCAAGCCAGTTACATGAACATTGTAGCCCTCTCCAGCGCATGCCATCTCTGGCACATAATCTTCTGCTTTATATGGCAGATATTTTTCTGGCGGTGCACTTGGCCTTTTCCTTTCAACAATCTTTATTTTATCTTTTGGAGGAATAACTACTTTCTCAAACATATGGCCAACGCTTTCATCCATTAAAACAATTACTGGTACTCTATATTCTTCAGCTAAATTAAATGCCTTAATAGTCAAATCAAAACATTCCTGCGGGGATGAGGGGCTTAAAGCAATTATTTCATAATCTCCATGGCTTCCCCATCTCGCCTGCATGATATCTGCCTGTCCAACTAAGGTGGGCATTCCCGTGCTTGGCCCTGCTCTCTGTACATTTATCACAACGCATGGCGTCTCTGTCATAGCCCCTAGGCCGATATTCTCCTGCATTAAAGAAAAGCCAGGGCCGCTCGTAGCAGTCATTGACTTTGCCCCTCCCCATGAAGCCCCCAATATAGCAGCCATCGATGCTAGTTCATCTTCCATCTGAATGAATACTCCACCCACTTGAGGCAATCTTAAAGCCATATGTTCTGCTATTTCAGAAGAAGGTGTGATTGGATAACCAGCAAAAAACCTACATCCAGCTACCAAAGCTCCTTCTGCAGCTGCTACGTTGCCGCTATAAAATTTAATCTGCTTTTTCATTCTTTTCTTCCTCCTCTTTTTCAATATGAATCGCAAATTCAGGGCAAATTAAAGAGCAGAATCCACATCCAATGCATTTTTTATCATCAGTTTCTACAAGTTTTGGAGGGTGGTATCCTTTGGCATTAAATTCCTCTGATTCCTGTAACACACCCTGAGGACAGAATTCTATACAAAAACCGCAACCTTTACATCTATCCTTGATAATATANACTTTGCCGTGCGGTGGTTTTAACTCCTTTTTTACCCAGTATTTCATTTTATCTTTCCAATTATTGTTTTTCATTATATAAATATTTTCCCAAAATTGAAAAAAGGGGATAAAAATATAAAAAAAAGGATATTTTTACAAAATAATTTTACCTTTTTTATAAATAATTATGCGGCGTTTAATGATAAGGTTAAATATATGCCGTATAGTTATCTAAATGTATTCTGGTATAAAATTCATTATCCTTTTCAGAACATCTGCTTCAACAATAAATTCATGCTTTCTCTTTCCCTTTATCTTGAGCATTTTTCTTCGCCTGCTAATTTTAATTTTCACTTCGTTCATATCATATGAAAAATTCTTTCTTTCATCCTTTTCTGGCTGTCCAATCTTTAGCCCTGTATCGGGTGAAGCCAAAGCAGCCATAGCATAGCCAGGTGTGCCGAAAAAATAGCCACCCAACAAAGCATACATTATGGATTTCAGCAATATGCTTAATTTTTCTCTCCTGTTGAACATTTTGCCAAGATACACGCCTTTTATTTTTCCCTCGCTTATTTCCAGCTCATAAATTTCATATCCAAAATATGTGAAGCCCGGCTTTATAGCATAGAACTTCACAAGAATATAAAGGCAGACTTTTATAAAATTGTGGAAAGAAATGCCGTTGTTGACTCTTCTTTCACGATTAAATAACAAGAAAAAGGATAGAGTACGCCAGCAATAGCATCATGTTTAAAGTAAAATTATGTATATCCTCCCATCATCAGGCTTGGATCACCAAGCAATACCCACTGCTCTACTGTCTTTGTATGTCCTGCCTCCATATCATTCATGTCAAAGGAGCTTATGTAAGTTGATATAGCTTGTGAATGAGCCATGCCAATTATATGCTGCCCCTTTTCTCCATACTGTCTAAAGAATTCTATAGTAATCCAACCATCTCCTCCTCCTGTTGTGCAGTCTTTGCCAGGCATTCCATAACCTAAGCCGGTATTGCCGATGCTGGCTATTGCTCCCCCATTTGGATTTCTAACAAGGCGCCAGCAGAAACATTCTGGCACAGGCTGGCCATAAGTCCACATGTAATTGTTGGGGAAGAATGGTAGGAATATGTGGAATACATTGAGGAAGGCTGGTATAGCTGATACATTGAATTGAGCATTGTGACA
>MTNE01000122.1 GCA_002011355.1 Thermoplasmatales archaeon JdFR-43
TTGCGAAGCCAGTTTATATCGCTGAAATAAAGCATCCTTATATCATTTAAGCCAAGCAATATCATTGCCATTCTCTCCAAGCCCAAGCCCCATGCAAGCACCGGCTCTTCTATGCCAAAAGGCAATGTAACTTCAGGCCTGAATATTCCAGCCCCTCCAAGCTCAATCCATTTTCCCTGCCATTTGACTTCTATCTCCAGAGATGGTTCTGTATATGGGAAATAAGACGGACGAAATCTGATTTTTTCAAATCCCATCCTATTGTAAAATTCTTTCAATATACCTTTAAGCATGCAGAAATTTGCATCTTTTTCATAGACAATTCCTTCTATCTGATGGAATTCTGGCAGGTGTGTTGAATCTATGCTCTCTCTCCTGAAAACTCTCTCTATAGAGAATACTTTTGCAGGTGGCTCTGGATGGTGAGCTAAATAACGAATAGTATTCACTGTTGTATGAGTACGGAGTAAAGCTTTTTCTGCCTCCCTTTCATTAAACTTATATCCCCATCCTTTGGAGCCAGTTTTCCATCCATTCTCATGCACTTTTGCTATTTTTTCAAGGAGTTTTCTATCTATCTTTATTCTATCTGGCCTTCTGCAGTAAAATGTATCCTGCATATCTCTTGCTGGATGATCCTGAGGTATAAACAATGCATCCATATTCCAGAAGCATGATTCCACATAGCTTCCCCTTATCTCTTTAAATCCTATTTCTGCAAAAATTCTTCTTATTTTCTCTATAAGCTGTGTTATGGGATGTAGCTTCCCAGGATATACAGAGGGGGCAAAAGCCTTCACATCATATTTTCTAAATTTCTTTTTCTTCCATTCTCCACTTTTTATAATTTCTGGCGTGAGCTGCGAAATTTCCTCTTCAATTTTTATTCCCGATTTAACAACTTTCCAACCCTCATCCGTCAAGAAAATACTTCTCTTCATCCTTTCTTTTTCTTTTATTGCGTCTCTTCTCTTCAGCACATCTATTATTTTTTTATCAATCTCAAAATTTCCTTCTTTTATTTTTTCCAAGGCTTCCTCCTCTGCCTGCTTTTTTGCTGCCTCTTTCCTGCCATTCTCTGTAACAATAAGATATTTTTTGTCTCCTTCTTTTACAATGTTGCACCATCCCTTTCTTTTTGCCCATCCTATGGCTATCGCTGCTTCCTTCCTGCCAAGTTTGTTTTCAATCTCTTCCAAGCTTGCTTTCTCTAGCCCCTTTATTAAATTTTTTTCAGGCAAGCCTTCTTTTAAAAATCGTTCCCCTTCTTCAGTTAATTCATATTCTTTGATCAGCTCCTCCTCCATTCCTACAAGTCCCTTTGATTGAAGCCATGACGCAGCATTCATTACCTTTACAAGTTCCATTTCTAGCTGTTCAGGCTCTGCTTTTCCACCATGTTTCTCAAGCAGCAGGAGAAGTTGTTTTTCTAGGGGTGAGAGAATTTCCATCAATTTGAATCATGCAAAGATATAAATTAATTTTCTTTCATAAATTGAATATCCATGCCTTTATGCTATCTTCAGCAGTTTTTCCTGTTTTGGTATGCAAAACAACTTTCAATTCGTGTCTAAAAAATGCCCGTTCATCCCATGTCCAATTGTAAGGATAATAAAAAGCTGTGTATTTGAGTAAGCCATCCACATAAAATTCCACATAGTCATCCCAAGCAGGTCCCAGAACAGATACCTCCACATCAATTTTTCCTATAACAACAGTGATCAAAGAAGGTAGTATCTTTCTGTTATTTATGTATATGCCGCGACATGGTTTGACAATTTCTATCCCTATTTCTCCTTTTTCAAGTGTAACATTAAACCATATTGTTTCATTTTCTTCAACGGTGTAATTATGCATATATTTTCCATAATAGCAATCTGCCCAGAAATAAAAGGACATTTTACCAGCTGCAACATTGACACTGTAAAATCCATTTTCATCAGAAGTTGCACGATAATAGAGAGAATGCCCTTTTTCATCTTCCCAGTAAACTGATATACCTGCTTTTTCTATAGGCTCGTTTGTCGTTTCATCCATTATATATCCACATATGACAGAATTTGCTGGAGGGATCGGATATAATGATACATTTATCCATAATGTTTCATTCTTGCCAATCCTATATGTTTCTATATACTCGTCAAAATATCCATCAGCATAGAAGAAAAGACGTATTTCTCCCTCTGCTACATTAATGTTATATGAGCCATTTTCATCTGTAAGAGTATAGTTCCAATCTCTATGCCCCATATAGTCCTCCCAATCTACACAAACTCTAACCCCCTCTATTGATTCATTTGTTATTGCATTTCTAACATACCCGCAAATAATCGAACCTTCAGGGGGATGAGGATGGAGAGATGCATTTATCCATACTTTTTCGTTCTCACTAATGTTAAAATATTCAGTATCTTCCGAAAAATAGTGGCTAGCGCTAAAACGAAGTTTTACTTTACCTGCTGCAACATTTATGGTATAAAAACCATTTTCATCTGTATAGGTAAAATTACTATCATGATTTCCTTTATCGTCTCCCCACGTGAGAGAAATGAATGTATTCTTTATTGGTTCACCTGTTGAAGCATCTTTTACGTAACCACATATGATAGAATTTTCTGGAGGATGAGGATACAGTGATGTGTTAATCCAGAATGTTTCTCCTGCTGTAATATAGAACCACCCTTCATGCCCGGAAAAGTATCCATCAGCAAAAAATGAGAGATATATTTTTCCTGCTGCTACTTTCATACTATAAAAACCATTTTCATCTGTATACGTGTGATTATATTTATCATGACCCATAGTGTCCTCCCAAGATAAGGATACACTTGCCTCTCTTATTGGTTCATTGGTTAAGGCATCTGTAACATAGCCGCATATGGTGGAATTCTCTGGAGGGCATGGATATAAGGAAACATTTACCCACAATGTTTCATTTTCCTCAGTAATAAAAATTCCATCCCCCTTACTGAAATATTTATCTGCATAAAAAGAAAGATATACCCTTCCTGCTGCAACATTTATGGTATAAAAGCCATTTTCATCTGTATATGTATGGTTCCAATAATAATGGCCCATATCGTCTTCCCAATCGATGGAAATTCTGGCTTTTTCTATTGGTTCATTACTTACTTCATCTTTTACATAGCCGCAAATAATGGAGTTTTCTGGAGGACGAGGATACAATGACATATTGATCCATAGTATCTCTTTCTTGCCTATTTCATAGTTTCCAGTATATTCCTCAAAATATCCGTCAATGTAGAATGAAAGATAGATTATTCCTGCTGCAACTTTCATGCTATAGAA
>MTNE01000116.1 GCA_002011355.1 Thermoplasmatales archaeon JdFR-43
TTCTTCTGAATCTTTCTCGTTTCATGAGGTATTTCTGATACCTCACCAACAATAGTGCCAGCCCAGTCCATGGCGATTCTATTAGCAAGCGTTGTCTTACCAGCATTTGGAGGCCCATAAATACCTATTTTAACTTGCCTCTTACCAAATATCGAAAGAAGCCATCCTGATAATTTGTCAAATATTCCCATCCTATTTCAACATAAAAATCTTTTATATAAGTTTTGTTAAATTTATTGCTAGAAAAGCAAAATTTAGGTTTAAATGAAAACTAGTGTTTTATATTATGCACAAATTTTCTGACTCTTTCATTTTATCTTTATTTCAAATTGAAAAAGCAAAGTATTCTGCAACAAGAATTTCATTTCAATTGCTTTTTCTCACAACATTTTCTTTTCATGACTCGTCATATATTTATATAACTACGAGTTATTTTTATCTTGAAAATGGAATTTGTTGAATTTGTTGAAGTGGAAAACATAAAGCCAAATAAAATTGTTAAGAGAGAATACCAGATTAATATTTTCAATTCTGTTAAGGATAAAAATTCTTTAGTTGTTTTGCCTACTGGATTGGGAAAAACAATAATCGCTGTGATGTTGATTGCTTATAAAGCAAAGTATGGTAAAATCTTGTTTTTAGCTCCCACAAAACCGCTTTGTGAGCAGCATTATGCTACCATAAAAGAACTTACCACTTTAAATGGAATTTTCCTAGTTACGGGTGAGAAGACAAAAAAGGAAAAAAGAAAAGAAATTTATGAGATGGCGAAGATTATTGTTGCTACNCCCCAAACAATAGAAAATGACTTGGATATGATAGATTTCANCAAATTNAGTTTAGCAATTTTTGACGAAGCACACAGGGCTGTAGGCAACTATTCATATGTTTTTATAGCGAAGAAATGTTTAGAGAAAGGAGTGCAAATTTTAGGCTTAACAGCTTCTCCAGGAAGTGATTATTCCCGCCTTAAAGAAGTCATAACAAATTTGGGGATAGAGAATATAGAGGTGAGAACTGAAGAAGATAGAGATGTCAAGCCCTATATTCCAGAGAGAAAATTAAGATGGAAAATAATCGACATGCCAAAGGAAATAAAGGTGATTGCAGCAAAGATCGACGAGCTAATAATGGATTTTTTGATTGAACTGAATAAATATTTCAAGATATCTCTTTCACCAAGAAGAGTTACAAAGAAAATGCTTATTCAGCTGCAGGAAAGGATTCAGAAGAGAGTCGCAAATGANGGGGGCAGCCTTTATCAGGCTATAAGCGTTGTATCCGCCTTAATAAAGATATATCATCTTAAAGAAATGCTCACTAGTCAGGGCATAGAAGCAGCGAAAAATTACATTAAAAAAATTGAGATGGATTCTTCAAAAGCAGGAAAGAAAATCAGGCAGAGCATGAAATATAGATTCATAAGAGATGAAATTTTGAGAGCAATACCAATCAACCCAAAGCTTGAATTCACCAAAAAAATATTGGTGGAACATTTTATGGCAAAGGAAAATGCAAGGGCAATTGTCTTTGCTGAATATCGCGATACCATAGATGTGCTTTATCAGGAGTTGAATAAATTGCCAGGCATAAAAGCTGCAAAATTCATTGGCCAGGCAAAAGGGAGCGGCGATGGCATGAGTCAGGATGAGCAGAAAAAAGTTATAAAGTTATTCAAAAGCGGTTTCTACAATGTACTTATCTCAACAAGTATAGGCGAGGAAGGTATAGATATCCCAGCAACAAGCCTAGTT
This sequence comes from Thermoplasmatales archaeon JdFR-43, assembly GCA_002011355.1. Taxonomy (GTDB): domain Archaea; phylum Thermoplasmatota; class E2; order UBA202; family JdFR-43; genus JdFR-43. Next base: position 1,755 of record MTNE01000116.1, read on the forward strand.
GTATTTTACGAACCTGTTCCATCCGCAATTCGCCATATTCAGAGGAGGGGAAGAACAGCGAGAGGCGGCTTGCCAGGAGAGGTATATATTCTTATNATGCGTGGTTCGAGAGACGAAGCATATTACTGGAGCAGCAGAAGAAAAGAAAAAAGAATGATGATACAGATTAAGAAATTGAGAGACATGATTAAAGAAATGGTGGAGGAAAAGAAGGGGATGGAAGATAAAAAAGAAGAAAGAAAAGAGAAAATTATTGTCGACGCCAACGGACAGGCAAAGCTGGATAGCTGGTTTTAGTGAAAAATTTAATATCAAATAACATATAGCATTATGAAAAAGCTGGCCTTGATTATAGCTCTCATTTTTTTATTCAATGTCCCAACATATTTTTCAGATGAAATAATTGTTAAGAGGGGAGAAAGCATACAAGCAGCCATCGATGCCGCTCGTGACGGAGATACTATATATGTGGAAGAAGGAATCTATTATGAAAATTTGGTTATAAACAAAAGCATAATGCTGATCGGAAGAGGAAAAGTAATTGTAGATGGAAAGGGCGAAAAANCAGCCTTAATAGAGGGGAATGGAGTTGTAATAAAAAATATTACATTTACAAACTCGAGTGATGCCATAATTAAAATTGATGGCAGAAACGCCACCATAATAAATTGCACCATATATAAGGGAAGATATGGAATTACAGCAAATGATACAAAAATTATTGGATGCACGATTTATGAATGTGGTGGCGGAATAGTTATTAAAAATAATAGCGTTGTCCAGGCAAATCATATCTACAAATGCGGACTGGGCATAGAAGCGTACGGCAATAATAATGCTATTAAAGATAACACTATTCATACATCTGGCGTTGGCCTGTATCTTCAAAATGCAACTGATAATGTCATAGAAAGATGCAACATTTACAAAAATAATAACAACCAGGGAGGAATTTTCCTTCTAAATTCTTCCTTCAATATGATAAAAGAATGCAATGTTAGTTATGGAAGCTTTGGCATAAGAATGATCGAAAGTAACAATAACAACATTTTAGACAGCACAGTTTTCAAGAGCAGATATGGTATTAAAATGGAGGAATGCAGAGAAAATGAAATAAAGAGGTGCAGAATAATCAGCAACAGATTCGGCATAACCCTTGAAAATTGTAGGAGCATTAAGATTAATTATAACGATATTGCTCATAGTCATTTATATTCTTTAAACGCAAAATATTCAACAGCTGATGCAAGGCNTAACTGGTGGGGAAATGCAATACCAAGAAAAATGCATATTTTGTTGAGTAGAATAAAATGCTTCCCTTGGCTTATAACGCCATTGTATGAAGATGCAGAAATAGAATTAAAAGAAGCAGGAAAACAAAAGGTAAAAGAACTGCAGAAGCACCACATTCCTTCTAGAAAGATGCTTCCTGTAAAAATTGATGATTTTGATCCTTTGGTTGATATTAAACTTGCAGTTAAAATAAAGAGAGCAAGAAGCATGGAAGGAGAGAAAAATTACGAAATAAAAATTTTCATAGATG
>MTNE01000113.1 GCA_002011355.1 Thermoplasmatales archaeon JdFR-43
AAAATTTGCTTACAATGTGGGCAAATTTCGTCTTTTCTCTTGATTTTTTCAGAGCAAAAAGGACATTTTCTGGTTAGAAGAAGCCTATCGATGATGACTAGGAGCGCGCCTGGAATTAACAGCAGCACAAGTAATGGTATGTAAAAAAGCATTCCAAATATTCCCAGCGCTATTAACATTACGCCTATGTCATGCGCATTCCACATTTCTACTTATCTTAGCAACAAAAAAATAAATAGTTTGTGCTTTTCCATTATGGAACAGGCTATTATTGACAAGCTTTATGAAATTGTAAGCAAAGATAGAATTTTTACCAGCAAAGCTGATTTATATGCATATGGTTTTGATGCCTCCATTCATCATGCCATGCCAAGCATTGTTGTCAAGCCGAAGAGTAGCGAAGAAGTGGAAAAAATTGTAAAATTGGCTAATGAATATGATGTACCAATTGTTGCGAGAGGAGCAGGCACCGCCTTATGCGGACAAGCTGTGCCTATTTATGGCGGTATTTTGCTTGACATGACCGGAATGGATAAAATCAAGGAGATAAGGATCGAAGATCTGTATTGCATTGTAGAACCTGGCGTTATATATGCAAAGCTCAATGAATCTTTAGCTGAGTATGGCTTTTTCTTTCCNCCCACGCCCGGAAGCGGAGATGTGTGCACCATAGGAGGAATGATAGCCGTAAATGCCTCTGGAATGAGGGCAATAAAATATGGCGCCACACGCGATTATGTTCTGGGCTTAGAAATTGTCTTTCCATATGGCAGAGTAAGATTTGGAAGTAAAACACTGAAGAATTCTGCTGGCTATCAGATTGAGCGCCTTATCGTTGGCTCTGAAGGCACTTTAGGCATAATAACAGAAGCTACACTCCGCATATCTCCTTTACCAGAGAAGAGAGCTGTTGCTTTAGCTTCCTTCAATGATGTTGTTAAAGCTGGAGAAGGTGTTGCAGCANTAATAGCGAGTGGAATGCTCCCCTCTGCTTTAGAAATAATGGATAAGGTATGCATCGAGGCAGTAAAAAAAGCTATGGGTATTGAGTTACCAGATGCCGAGGCTCTGCTACTTATAGAAGTGGATGGAAAATCAGGAGAAGTAAAGGAGGGAATAGAAAAAATTGCGAAGATTCTTGAGGAGAAAGCGGATAAAATAGAATTTACCGATGATGAAGAAAGAATGGCTGAATTGTGGAAAGGAAGAAAGGGTGTTTTGCCATCCTTATCAAGATATGGTGAAGACATGGTTTCTGTAAGCTTGGCCGATGATATGAGTGTTCCGATTTCAAAGATACCTTATGCAATAAAAGAATTTCAAAATATAGCTAAAAAATACGGCATTATAGTTGGCACATATGGTCATGCAGGAGATGGCAATCTACATACAAAAGTGCTTATTAATCCAAAGGATGAAGAAAATTGGAAGAAAGCAGAAAAAGCTGTAGATGAAATTTACAAAGTTGTTTATGAGCTAGGAGGAATAGCAAGTGGTGAACATGGCATTGGCATAACAAAGGCACCATGGATAAATGGCGATATAAAAACAATGGAGAGGATAAAGAAGGCAATAGACCCCAAAAATATAATGAATCCTGGTAAAATGGATCAATGGAAAAAAAGCATAATAGCATATCTGAGATATAAATAAGCCATCTGAATCATTTGTTTATTCCAATAATTTCGATATTCTTTTTAAACATCTCCACCATATACTTTCATGCTCGAGAAATATCATGATGAAATTTTGAGTTGCACTGGCTGTGGTTTCTGCAAAAAATCATATTATGCTTATAAATTTCCTCAAAAAGAGAGTGATTTTCCAAAAGGCAAAATAATGATTTCATATGGTCTTTTAACAGGAGAGCTTGAAGAAGACATGGAGGCTGTTAAAGCTCTACAAAAATGCACTTTGTGCAGAAGGTGTGAGGAGGATTGTCCATCATTAATAAAAATTGCAGATGTGATAAAAGCAACCAGAAATGACTTGCAGCTTATGCTGCCTGAACATGAAAAATTGCTTCATAATTTTGAAGAGAGAAATAATATTCTTGGCGAAGAAAACTTTTTCAAAGAAGATGGAAACATAATATTTTTCATGGGCTGCTTGACGGGTAGAGAAATGAAAGATGTGGTTATTTCTCTTTTTGATAAACTCGGTATAGACATCACAATTATTGGAGGATGTTGTGGATATCCAATAGAAAAAATTGGAAGAAAGGTTGAAAATAAAATTAAAAAGAGGCTGGGGGAAAGAAAAATTGAAAGGCTTGTGATGGCCTGTCCAAATGGAATGCTTGCTTTATCAGAGTTTTCGCCTCTTCATATAAGCGAATTCATTCTTTCTCTTAATATTGATTTCAAAAGAAAGGATAAAAATTACATTTATCATGACTCTGCCTTTCTTGGAAGATATCTTGGCATATATGAGGAACCCCGTCAAATAATAAAAAGAATTGGAAATCTTATTGAATTTGATGAAAATAAAAACATGGCAAGACAATGCGGGGGAGAAATTGAATTCAGAATTGCTTTTCCAGATGAGGCAAGAGAAATGGCAGAATATCTATTAAAGGAAGCAAAAGAAAAGAAAGCGACAATAGTCACAGCATCTCCTCATTGCTACAGTCATTTGAAGGAATATGGTGAGGTTGTAGACATTTTACAACTTATAGAAGAAAACATGAAATAGATAAGCAAACTTTAATATCCTTTTCTTTTATTCCATTCATGGCTTTGATTCCAACGAAATTGTTCCTAACAAAGGGCGTTGGTAGACATAAGGATAAATTGCAGTCGTTTGAGCTTGCCTTAAGAAGCGCAGGCATACAGCATTGCAATTTGGTTAATGTATCCAGCATTATACCGCCAAATTGNGAAATCATTTCTGCAAAAGAAGGAATTAAAATGCTGANGCCGGGGCAAATTACATTTGTTGTTCTCTCCCAAAATTCAACAAATGAGGCAAACCGCCTAATAGCTGCTTCTGTCGGCCTTGCTTTACCAAAAGACAGAAGTTTTTACGGTTATCTTTCGGAATACCACAGCTTTGGGGAATCTGCAAAAAAGGCAGGTGATTATGCCGAAGATTTAGCAGCGACAATGCTTGCAACAACCTTGGGAATAGAATTTGATGCGGATAAGGCATGGGATGAAAAAAAGCAAGTTTTCAGGATGAGTGGCAAGATTGTCAGGACAACAAGCGTTACGCAAACAGCAAGAGGGAAAGAGGGATTATGGACAACTGTTATAGCAGCAGCTGTTTTCATAATGGAAT
>MTNE01000119.1 GCA_002011355.1 Thermoplasmatales archaeon JdFR-43
AAAATCCACGCCCTGTTTAGCATGTTTTTCAAAAGCATTGAACATATCATCTTCACTCATATCAACAATTGCTCCATGCTTTTTTATTGCCTCCACAGCAGCCTGATATATTGGCACAGTTCCAAAAGGCACATCCACAACTTCAAGCAATCTTTTCCTTATTTCATCCAAGTTGCCACCAGTAGATAAATCCATTACAGCATGAGCTCCAGCTTCTATAGCAACCTTTGCTTTTTCCACTTCTTCATCAATATTTATATATTCTCTTGAAGTGCCAATATTTGCATTAACTTTGACACGCAATCCTTTTCCTATTCCTAAAGGCTTTGGGGAATGAATCGGATTGCAAGGAATAACAATTTTTCCAGCAGCTACCCTTCTCCTTACAACTTCAGCATCTATTCCTTCTGCTTTTGCAACTTCCTTTATTTCTCTGCCCACTATTCCCTTCTTTGCCTCCTCCATTAAAGTCATCGTTGGTAAATTTGCCCTTATATGAATAATTTTCGCTGAAATTTGGATGTTAAAACGAATGCAGCAAACTATCTCTTNAGATTCGTTATTGAATACAGAGCAAATATGAGCAAGAAAGTTGGAATAGATGAGCCAACAAAGTACCCAAATGAGGAAAAGAGAGGAATTGTGTATCCAATGAGCCCTTCAAAAGCTAAAAGTATATAGAACACAAAGCCAATAACCCATGCTGCAATGGCTTTATAGTTATATCCGTTTTTATACCAGTATTTGCCTCCTTCCTTCAGCAATTCATCTGCATCATATTTTTTCTTTATGATAAAGTAGTCGGCGATCATTATGGCAGTTAAAGAAACAAATGCTCCTCCTATGAGAAGCAGAAAGCTCTCATATTTTTCCATTGGTAATAGCAGAGCAATTATTATGCCTGCTAGGCCAACTATAACAATCTGCTTTTTTGCGCTGGCGGCAGGTTTTATATTTTTGAATGTGATTGCAGCAGAGTAAACATCAAGGAATGTTGTTGTTGCTGTGGAAAACATTATTATGAGCATTGCTGGAATCCCTACGCCATAGGAGGCGATGATGCTTATTGGGTCTGCCTCTCCAATGGCGGCATTGGTTAAGCTTCCTATGAAATAGAATAAGCTGCTGGAAATNAAATAGCCAATGTAAGTTCCCCAGAAAGCTATTCCTTTGCTTTTGCTGAATCTGGCATAATCAGCAATCAAGGGGGCCCATGAAAGGGGCATGGCAATAACCAAATCTAGAGCAAGCATTATGCCAATTTCTTTTGTTGCCTCATAATGAAAAAGCTCTTCCATGGAAAATCTTGTTAGCGTTACATAAGTCAGCCATATGCTCAAGGCAAGAAGAAGAGCGGCAGCCACTTTTTCCAACTTTTTCCATATGGATGGACTGACAAAAGCCCATGCCGTCACTATTAAGCCAAGGAGAACAATCCATGCATGGTAATAGCCATGAAAAACAACATCCATTGCTTTTGCTCCAACTATGAGCATTATTGCAGTCCATCCTATGAGCTGTAGATAATTCAGCCCTGAAGGCAGAAATGAGCCTTTTATTCCCAAAGCTCCTCTCGCCAGCACCATTGTTGGCAGTCCTGTCTGATAGCCTGGAATAGCTATTGCAGCCATAACCAAATTTCCTATAATATGGCCAATAATTATGACAAGGATAGCATGAAGAAATGGTAAAGCAGGAGTTAGCAAAGCACCAGCCCAGAATTCAGCAATACTAATGCCGGCTCCAAGCCATATGGCAAAGAGGTCAAAGAAGGTGAAAATTCTTTTTTTTGCTGGCTGGATGGAATAACCTTCCTCCTGCATGCTCGTTAATATGCAATCTATTTAAATCCTTATTTATTCTATGACCATGCAGGCAATAATACTGGCGGGTGGTTATGGTACAAGGTTAGCACCGCTGACATACACAAAGGCAAAGCCCATGCTGCCATTGCTCAACAAGCCAATGATTAGTTATTTGATAGAAGCATTACCAAATGGTGTTGAGGTTATTGTTGCTGCCAATTATAAAAATGAACAGTTGCAGGAGTATTTTGATGAAAATGGAATAAATGCCATGGTTGTTAAGGAAGAGAAGCCGCTTGGCACAGCAGGAGCAGTTAAAAATGCCGAGAGGTATATAGATGGTGCATTCCTTGTTTTAAACAGCGACATTATTTCCTCGCTTAACATGCGCAAATTCATTCAGTATCACATGAAAAAGAAAGCATTTGTTACCATATCTTTATGGCCGGTTAAGAATGTTGAGGAGTATGGTGTTGTTGATCTTCAGACAGATGGAAGAATAATGAGGTTTGTTGAAAAGCCACCTCGTCATGAAGCGCCGAGTAACTTGATAAATGCTGGAGCATATTGCATGGAAGCAGAAGTTTTGGATTACATCCCCCCCAAAAAATTTGTTTCTATGGAAATGGAAATATTTCCAAAAATCATTGATGATGGAAAGCCATTTTATGGCTATACCTTTGACGGCTACTGGATCGATGTAGGGAGACATAGTAGTTATATAGAAGCTACAAGGATATTACTGAAAAAGAAAGGACTGAAATATTTTGCCGGAAAAAGTGAAATTAAAGGAAGATTAAGAGAGAGCACAGTTGGCAATAGATGTGTAATTCATGAAGGAGCCATGCTTAATTCATGTATAATTTATGATGACTGTGTTATAGAAAAAAACGTTCAAATGGAAAATTGCATTGTCGCTGACAACTGTATCGTTGAGGAAAATGCTAGGCTAAAGAATGTTGTTGTGGGTGAGGGNGAAAAAATAGGAAAAAATGCTATTATAGAGGATGAGAAAATATGGAATAAGCCATTGCCAGNTGGTTATCCCAAAAAGCAGATAGGAAACCCTGTTAGAAGGTGAAGAACTTATGGAATGGTTTGTTGAAAGACATAATGGCACAGGTTTTATAGTTAAAGGAGAAAAAATACTGGAAAAGGAAGGCTTACAGAAAATAGAAGTTTTTTCCACATCTTTAGGCAAGATGCTTGTCTTAGACGGAAAAATTCAGTTTAGCGAGGCTGATGAAAAATTTTATCATGAAATGCTTGTGCATATTCCATTACTTTTGCATCCTGAGCCAAGAAAAATACTCGTAATAGGTGGAGGCGACGGAGGAGCAGCAAGAGAGGCATTAAAGCATGAGCCCGATAAAATAAAAATAGTCGAAATAGACAGAGATGTGGTAGAGATATGCAAAAAATACATTGGAATAGATGATGGTGCATTAGAAGATGATAGAGTGGAAAT
>MTNE01000088.1 GCA_002011355.1 Thermoplasmatales archaeon JdFR-43
TAATTGACCCACCCCCCTTTATTTCCACTGGAAAGTTTATATGGGAGCAGGATATTAAAAAATGTGGATGGAATAATTCTTTCGATAAAAAAAGATACAAAAGAACTCCAGGAGCTGGTAAAATCTCTTGGGCATAGAGTAAAAAAGGAATTTATACAGATCAGAGAGAAACCCACACCATACTACATGGGAAAAGGAAAAATTGAAGAAGTCAAAGAATATGTTAAAGAAAACAACATAGAAGCTGCATTTGTGAATGACGCTCTCCGTCCTTCCCAGTGGTTTAACCTAGAAAAATATCTGAATGTTCCTGTCTATGACAGAATAAGGATAATACTCGAAATATTTGCCGATAGAGCAAAAAGGAAGGAGGCACAATTACAAGTTAAGCTGGCAAAACTCAGATATGAGAAACCGTTTGTGAGAGAGCTTTTCCATCGCGTAAAAGANGGGGAACGTCCAGGATTTTTAGGAGGCGGTGAGTATGTAGTAGCAGACTATTATGAAATGATTAAAAAACAAATGAGGAAGATAAGAGAAGAACTGAAAAAAATAGAGAAGGAGAGGGAAATAAGAAGAGGGAAAAGAAAGGAGTGGGGTTTTTATTTAGTTTCCATNGCGGGGTATACCAATGCAGGAAAAAGCTCATTACTTAATTATCTTACAGGAGAAAAAGTAGTTGTTGAAGAAAGAGTTTTTTCTACACTTTCGACAAAGACTAGCAAGCTGAAGAATAAGGGAGATGTGCCTTTACTTTTTACAGATACAGTGGGATTTATTAAGGATTTGCCACATTGGATGATAGATGCTTTTCATTCGACACTGGAAGAAATTTATTTAGCCGATGTAGTAGTGCTTCTAATAGATGCGAGTGAGGAAATAGATGAGATGAAGGAAAAGGCTTTCACTTCATTAAAGGAAATTTATGGGTTGAAAGAGAAGCCGAACATAGTGGTTGCATTAAATAAGATAGATTTGTTGAAAAAAGAAGAAATAGAGAGAAAAAAGAGAGAGATAGAAAAATTGCTCGGCCATAAATGCGTTCCAATATCTTCAAAAACTGGAGAGAATGTTGATTTGCTTTTGCAAGAAATTTATAATGTTTTGCCACCTCCCTCAAAACTTGAAATTAAACTTCCCATGAACGATAATAAAGAGATAGTTGGATGGATAAANGAGAATGCAAACATTCTGGAGTGGAATTTAGATGGTTGTTTGAAGATAAAAATAAAGTGTAGTGAGAGGTTGAAAGAAAAAATAATAGGAAGGTGCAGAAAAGCTGGTGGGGAGGTAAGAGTAATATGAATATTGAGGAAAGAATAAAAAAAGATATCGAGTTATTCGAAAAAAATTGTAGGGAAGTGGAAGATAAAGAAATATTGGAAATGGCAAAAAGATATTATGAGGATGCAAAATATTATTTTTCTAAAGGAGATTATTTTACATCATTTGGTTGTATAAATTATGCTCATGGTTTGATAGATGCTGTAAGAATGAAGAAAGAGAATAAGATTTNATGAAAAGATTTTAATTATCAATCTGTTTAATCAGACATGCATAAGATTGATCTCGAAATGGGAAAAGATATTTATGAAGCAAATAGAAAAATTGCTGCAGAAATAAAAAAATTGCTTGATGAAAAAGGCGTAAAAGCCATAGATTTCATGGGCTCAATTGGCTCTGGAAAAACATTAATCATTGAAAAACTCATAGAGATTTTAAAAGATAAAAAAATCGGAGTAATAGTCGGAGATGTGACCGGTGATGATGATTATAAAAGAATAAAAAAGTATGGAGTGCCAGTGGTTAACATAAATACCGGCAAGGAATGTCATCTGGATGCTCACTTAATCGAACATGCAATTGAGGAATTGGATTTGGATAGTATTGATATCTTATTTATTGAAAATATTGGCAATCTTGTCTGTCCCGCAGATTTCGAATTAGGAACCCATAAAAGAGGAGTTATAATTTCTATTACCGAGGGAGATGATATGGTGAGAAAACACCCACTTATCTTCCAGATATCTGATTTCATTGTGATAAATAAAATAGATCTATTGCCCTATATGGATGTCAATATTGATAAGGTATTGGAAGATATTAAAAAAATAGCACCAAAAAAAGTGTTTTTAACAGATGCTAGAAGTGGGAAAGGAATAAAAGAACTTGCAAAATGGCTGGCGAACTAATTTTGGTTGGGGTTGGGCATGTCTTCGATATTGGAAATAAAATAGAAGAAATTATAGAAAAAGAGATGCCAGATGCTATAGCTTTGGAGCTTGATACCAGAAGAGCCTTTGCTCTACAAACTGGAAAAAAAGGAAAAAGATATCCAAATTTTTTATACTCTTTGCTTGCAAAATTACAAGATAACATCGCCAAAAAATTTGGAAGTGTTGCCGGTAGCGAGATGCTAGCAGCCATAAATAAAGCAGTTGAGTTAGGAATGCCTGTATTTTATATAGATATAAATGCTGAAAAAATAATAAAACAGTTATGGCAAAACCTCTCTTTTAAAAAGAAAATTTCTATTCTGCTATCTATCTTTTTTTCCTTATTTATGAGAAAGGAAAAAATAGAGGAGGAAGTTAAAAAATTCCAAGAAGATACAGAATATTTTATGAAAAAAATAGAGAAAGATTTTCCAGAGATAAAGGATATACTAATTGATAAAAGAAATCAATATATGGCTGATAAATTGCAGGAAATATTAAAGGAAAAAAGTAAAGTAATAGCTATTGTAGGAGAAGGACATATAAACGGACTGAAAACTTTGTTAGAAAATGAAAAAATAAATTTGAAAATAGTTCATCTAAAAGATATCATATAATCCATTTCATTATCTCTTCCCTAACCTCTTTTTCTTTTTCAAATAATTTCAATAAATCCTTTTTCTCATTAAAGGGTCTATTCCTAACTATTTTTGCCGCTCTTTTTTCTCCAATAAATGGAATATTTTTTAGCATATCCAATGTTGCAACATTTATATTAATAGGGTATTCCAGAGCCGTAACACTTCTATAAGAATGATTAAGGATTTTAACATCTGTAAATCTATTTATTTCTGTTTTATATGGTAAGCAAACAAGTATTGGGTAGCTGCCAATCTGTCTCCCAAAGGTTTTATTTCCAATATTTATCTCTAAATACACATCTTTTAATACAGTTTCTTTCGGCAATATTTTTTCAAGCATTGGTTTGTTTATTTCTTCATTAACTTTTCTCTTGAATTTTTTAAATAATTCTTTATTAATTCTAACTCTCCAAC
>MTNE01000021.1 GCA_002011355.1 Thermoplasmatales archaeon JdFR-43
ATATTTTTTGCCAAGCTTATGATGGTATTGGGCAACGGCCCACAACCAATATGAAGAATATTATGCTCCTTTTTTATACCAGCCATTTCAAATTCTTCAAGTGTCGCTCTTTCAAAAAAATTTATGTAGGCATGCCGGAGGAAAGTAGATGACAGCATCTTCTCTGCCAGTACGAAAAGTTTGTCATGTGCTCTTTTGCTTTTTTGCATGGGGATAAACATTAAGCTTTAAATTAATTTTAGTGTTATATGCTACCATACTGCATTTAATAAAATAGCAAATTTTACACAGAAACTTAGGGGGTTCCAGCCAAAATCATGGCTTTTGTGCAATGCATATCTCCACGGGAAATTGAAAAAGCGGAATTTTTGTTAGTTTGTTTTCAATAATTTTTAGGCCAGCCTTTTTTATTTCGTGCTGCAGATAGATAGGGCGGCTGCTTGCTCTGTAGCCGCCAATTGTTGGCCAGTAATCATAAAAAATTTCATAGAGGATACGTGCCACCTTAGCTATGCCTTTGCCCTCTTTGCTTAATGCAACAGCAACAATTCTGCCATCATTTTTGACGACTCTTTTCATTTCTTCTATGGCGGGCTGGATTTTGTTTAAAGGCAAAAGATCCAGCAAAAAGCTGGAGAAGACTACATCAAAGCTTTCGTCTTTGAATGGTAAAGAGAGAGCATCTGCNTGNATNANGTTGCCATAATTTTTGCAATGCCTGCACATGTTCCATGAGAAATCGACTGCTATGCCCTCTGCCTTTTCAAGCAATCTTTTAAACACCCAGCCAGTACCTGCTGCCAAATCAAGAAAAATCTCGCCCGGCTTTAAATCAGCCATTTTTATTGCTTCTGTATTTGCTTTTATTTCCCACACGCCCATTATTAAGTGATAAAAATCCGCCGCCTTGTCATACTTCTCAGCTGGATCGGAATACGGATTTATTGCCTCCTTCACTTTTTCGAACACAATGCAAAATGAAAAATGAGTTATTTTGTTTTGGTTTATATGTTGAGATGATAAAATAAATGCTGTTTAGATACTACATAAACTGAATAATGTTTTCAGCAAAATTAGAAAATTTTTGCATGCTGACAATGCAGCCAATCAACATTTCATTCCAAAACTTTTGCCTGAAAAATTTGATAAAACTTATATGCTGCCAAAATATTGTGGCTAACGGTAGACCGATGGCCACGATAAAATGGAGAATGAAGTAAAAAAAGTTGCGATTTATGCTCGCGTAAGCACAGAAGATCAGGCGAAAGAAGGCTTTAGCTTGGACAGTCAGCTTGAAAAGCTGCGTAGCTACTGCAAAGCAAGAGGCTGGGAGATAGCTGGCGAATACGTCGATGATGGCTACAGCGGGAGAGATGTAAGGCGGCCAGCATACCAAAGGATGATGGAAGATATAGACAAATGGGATGTGCTGCTGGTAATGAAAATGGACCGCATCCACAGAAATTCAAAAAACTTCATGCTCATGATGGAGCAGCTGAGGCAGAAAAATAAAGAATTTGTTTCAATGACAGAAAGTTTGGACACGAGCACTGCTATGGGACGATTTGTAATGGACATAATACAGCGCATAGCCCAGCTTGAGAGCGAGCAGATTGGCGAGCGTGTATATGACGGTATGCGCCAGAAGGCAAAGCAGGGCAAGGGTTTGCTTGGCTCTCCGGCGCCTTATGGTTATGAGTATGATGATGGTGCATTGAGGCCAGTTAAGGAAGAGATTGAAGTTGTGAAGAAAATTTTTTCAGAGTATCTGAATGGAAGAAGCATAGGCAGCATTGCTGAATGGCTTAATGAAAATGGAGTTAAAACAAAGAAAGGCGGCAAGTGGGATAGAAAGACAATTTCACGCATACTTTCCAATCCAATTTATTGTGGTCTTGTAGAATGGGAGGATTTTATTTTTGAAGGGGAGCATGAAGGCATAATAAGCATCGAAGACTTCAACAAGGTGCAGATGCTTAAGGCAAAAAGGGCAAAAATGAAAGGAAAAACATTTGTCATAGAGAATATGAAAAAGAAGTATATATAAAAGGTTGTTTTAGTAACTAAAGTATAGATATAATATATACTTAATATACATATTTAGTAGTCAAGAAGAAAAGTTAATTTTCTATCTAGCAAAAACATATTCTTAGTATATGTAGTTTATATATTACTTCTACTTTGTTTAATAATTTCCGCGATTCTTTTGATAATNTCNGTTTTTCTTCCTTTTTTCTCCACCAGCACTCTTCCTTCCCTTCTCCACCACCTTTTCGGATAAGCTTTTTCCTCCTTTACTGGATTCAGCCCAAGTTTTTTTGCTGCTTTAAAAATTTCATCTGCAGTAGGGTTTTTTACCGCAAGTTCTTTACCAACTTTTCTCCCTTCTTTTTTACTTGCGTCAATATCAAAATAGATGGGCCATATAACCCATTTATCTCTCATCCTTCGCTTCCTCTATTAAAATGGCATTTAGACATCCATGCTGTCCCGGGCGAGAAGTTACTTTAGCCTTTCCCATTTCTGTCAAAATTATCGCTCCCTTCGTTATAATATCTCTCCTGACATAGTGAGGATTGGCTGCATTCTCCAGCACGTCCTTTATCTCTACTTTCTTTGTCTCTCCTGTTTTTGGATTTGTTACATTGGCATATTTTGTTGATATGACTCTAATCTTATAATTTCCTCCTCTCACCTTTATTTTTTTGAGTTGATCCTCGCCAATTGTCGCCAGCATTGGATCTCTTCCAAGTTCATACTTTCTCTTTTTTCTGAATGGTCTGTATCTTCCGCCAGTTTCTTTTCTCTGGCTTCTTCCGTGCCATTGCATAAGGTGGAAATATGAACTTATAAATAAATTTGTTGGTAATGGATTGTAGTGTAGCATATGAAACACTTCTATTTTTTAATNAATGAAAACATTTTTTCATATTTNCCTTGACTANTTGTGATAAGTTTATAAATACTTAATAATTTAAAATCATGAGAAAGTTATTTGTTCTCTTCGTAGTGATTCTTTTCATTCCCTGTGTTTATAGCGGGGAGGAAAAATATGAGGGAAGCAGCGATGTCAATATATCTTTCATTTTTGATACAAATGGCACCGGCTACTCTCTTCCAGCAGGCATAAATTTCATTATTAAAAGGCATGTAGTGCTATGGTATTATGAAGATGGATACACAAGATCTTTTGTTCCATCGTTTGAAATAAATGGCTCGCAATTTGGTATAGGCATAATATTCTTTGGCATATGGAA
>MTNE01000081.1 GCA_002011355.1 Thermoplasmatales archaeon JdFR-43
CGAACCCATGACTTTTATGGTCCAACCGACATAAGCACGATTTTTCCAAACTGGAGCGCTGATCCAGAAAATGAGGCAAGCTATAATTTTACAGCAAGTGACGAAGTTATCTCAGCCATTGTAAATGCTGGCTGCCGCGTTTTTTATCGCTTGGGCGAGAGTGCAAGTGATAATGAAAGTTTACGTCAGCCGCCTAAAAATTTCAGTAAGTGGGCAGAAATATGCAAGCATATTGTAATGCATTACAACGATGGCTGGGCAAATGGATATCATTATAACATAACATACTGGGAGATATGGAATGAGCCTGATTTATCAGGCTTCTGGAATGGGACTGCTGAGCAATATTACAAGCTTTATGAAATCACTGCAAAAACTCTAAAATCTTATAATTCGTCGCTCAAAATTGGAGGGTCTTGCACCTCTTCAGTTGCCAATGAAAATTATACAACAAGATTTCTTGAATATGTTGCGGAAAATAATGTTCCATTGGATTTCTTTTCATGGCACATGTACGCCAAACATCCATATGAATTGTATCAAGCCTCTTTATACATCCGCAATATGCTCGATAGATATGGCTTTACAGAATGTGAAAACATCAATACAGAATGGAATATCAATATTCTGAGTCCACAACGCGATAAGGATAATGCAAAAAATGCCGCATTTACTGCGTGTAGCCTGATAGCATTTCAGGATGCAGGCATTAATTATGCATTCAGATACCGTGGAACCCAAGATAACAGCTGGCTTGCTAGACTCCTTGGCTTGGATTTGAGCTTATTTACTTATGATGGCATGTATAAAACCCCTGCTTTGGCTTACCTTGCCATGCATTATATGGTAAAGGATACTCCAGTAAGACTCATAGTTTCTCCAGTCAATGTCTCAACTGGCGTAGCGTATCTTGCCGGCGTATCAGAGGATAAAAGCAACATATCAATTCTTATAAGCAATTATGAAGCCTCTAACACAAATTATATTCTTAATATTACCAATATTNCTTGGAGTGATTCGTATAATGTGGTTTATTATTTNATCGATGACTCACATCATTTTGAAATAGTTGAGAACTTTACGGCAAATACATCCAGCTATGTTATAGAAAGAACCATTGAACGAAATAGTGTTCAATTTATCCGCTTAACAAATTCTTCCGTTTTTCCAGAGGAAGGACCAGAGGTTGCACCCATCCCATTCATTTTAAAACTCCGTTGTCTGGATCCAATTGTAAAAATAGTTGCTATCTTACTCCTACTTCTGATTTTTGGATAATGATAGCTATTTTACCCACACAAAAAGCATTATCCAGTCAATGGCTACTGGCTCATCTATATCTATAGCTGCTCCTGCTGCTGTGACTATATAAATTCCCTTTGTTAGTTCAAAGTCATGTCCCCAGCCATCATTGCTGTTAACATCCCAGTAGCTTGCCACCATATCTTTTTCCATTGCATCATATACTGAAAAGTATACAGCAATTATGTTGCTGCTTCCTTCTGCTTCTATGTGCAGGATATTTTCTCCTATAATAACTACGGCGCTTTTCAGTGACAAAATTTTATCTCCATGAAAATATATGCCAGGAGAAGGCTGTGTAATTCTGATCCATGATTCCTGTGCCTCTGAAACTGGCAATTGGATGAAAGCAAGCAATATAATGGTAACAGCAATAAGCTGCATCACAACTTTCCTCATAATAGAAGAAGAAATTTGAGTATAAATATGTTGTTGAATCAGCTCTCGCTATCAGGAATTTTCTGAGAGAAAAGAGCTGAAGAGAGAGTTTTTATTTATCTTGCAGAATGTACGAGAAATAACTACTATCTTACTATCTAATGATTTTTATGTTAATAGTTCTCATGTTCTCAAAAATCATGCTAAATTTTATAAACGGAAAAACTTTATTGTGTAAGGTGAAGTTATGGACAGACAGGATAAAATGGTAATAATGGCAGGCATAGTTATTTTAATAATATCCTTGGCAGGCATAGTTTATCATGAGAAAACATACGTGGCTTCTGAAGAAGTGAAGAAAGTTTCTTACAGAGTGTCATGGAGAGAATACAGTGATGAAATAGTGGATAATGGTTATGTTGGTAAGGATGGATGGCAGAATAATTATGAAATAGTTCTTGGAGACAATGCTTACATATATCAGGTGGAGATAAAGGTTGAATGGAGCGACGATTTGAATTTCCATGGCATAATACTGCCCTGGAACTGGAGCGATAAAATTGATGTATCAGCAAGCATAGACGAGTTACAATTTTCACAATCAGCATCTGGTTATGAAAAAATAGAGCTTGATGTGACAAAAGAGAAGCCAAAAGATTTTATAGCAGAAACACAGAGCAAGGAGGAAATCAATGAAATGCTGAAAGACATGGCAATCAATCACATAAACTGCAGTATTGATTTGTCAATAGCCACAAAACCAATTTTCTTCGACAGAGGAAATGATTTCACAGTTTACATAATCTATCATTACTGCATTCCTGAAATAGAATCTATGTAATTTTATATCTCAGAAAAGCAGCAATTCCTCCCAATGCAGCTAAACGCCGCACCTTCATGCCAGTCATTTATTATTTCTATTTTTGCTCCCATTTCTTCAGCTTTTTTTATCATTTCCTCCTCTTTCATAATCATGCTATTTAATATGATGAGTTTTTCTACTGCTCCCATCTCTATTGCTTTTTCCACTTCTTCTTTTCCATATGCGACATTGCCGCCTTTTGATATTCTTTCCATGATTTCTTCAACAATTTGCGTTTCTATGGCCATTCTGTTTTCTTTCATAATTTTTTCAATGATACCTCTTTTCAATGCTTCATATACTCCCGACAAGCCAGCTTGGCTAACGTTATCAACAATATAATTCTTAATCTCTCCCTTCGCAAATTCAATAAATTTATCTTTTTCGAAGCCTGGTCCGACTATAACGACGGGCATATTCATATCTTTTATTTTTGACAGAATCTGTCCATAATATTCCTTTTCGTTATAATTTCCGCCATACATTTTTCCAGAGCGGTTGGAATAGATGGTTGCAACCTCCTCCACACCATATTCATGAATTTTTGCAATTGTCGCCATTTCATCATCCATAGCAACCACAGCGATTTTTGGATGTGTTTTTGTTGCCTTTTTCAGTCTTTCAAGCTGCCAGTCTTTCCATTCTTTCTCTATTTTCACTTCCATTCCTGGCTCGATGCTTATTGTATGATATGCTCCCA
>MTNE01000082.1 GCA_002011355.1 Thermoplasmatales archaeon JdFR-43
TCAACAATTTCATCCCTTACTTTTGGATTTATCTCCTTGCTTTCCTTGCTTTTAACAATCTCTATTGCCTGCATTAAGCCAATGCCTCTTGCATCCCCAACAATCTCATATTTTTCAACCATTTCCTGCAATCTCCTCGCCATTACCTCTCCCTGCCTTGCAGCATTTTCTATTAGTCCTTCCTCCAACACTTCTATAGTAGCCAGAGCTGCAGCACATGCTAAGGGGTTGCCGCCAAATGTTGTTGAATGNGCNCCCTTCACCTTAAAATCATTTTCTGCAGGATAAATGCATGCTGAAAGTGGCAGACCAGAGGCTATGGCTTTAGCAGTAGTTATAACATGTGGAACAACGCCAAAATGTTCGATAGCCCACATTCTGCCAGTTCTTCCAAATCCTGCTTGAATTTCATCGTCAACAAGCAGGATACCATGCTCTTCTGCAAGCTTCAGCAATTCTTTAAAGAAATTTTTTGGTGGAACAATGTAGCCGCCCTCGCCCTGAATNGGCTCTGTAAAAACAGCTGCGACCTCATCACCTGGCACAAAGTGATGAAAAGCATATTCAATATAATTGATGACAGCATTCACAAGCTCGTCTGGCTCTTCATATCCATCTATTCCAAATGGGTTGCGGTATGGATTNGGATATGGGACATGAATAACGCCNGGCATCCAAGGGAAGAATTTTTTCTTATGAACTATCTTGCTTGCTGTCAAAGCCAACGCGCCCATTGTTCTTCCATGGAATGCACCTATGAATGCAATGAAAAATTTTCTGCCCGTACTCCATCTTGCCATTTTTAACGCTGCTTCAACAGCTTCTGCCCCGCTATTTCCATAATAAACCTTTTTATCAAAGTCGCCAGGTGTAATGCTGCAGAGTTTCTTCGCAAGTTCTACTTGCACATCATAATAAAAATCAGTCCCAGCAAAATGTAAAAACTTTTCTACCTGTTTTTTTATTGCCTCCGTCACCTTCGGGTGACAGTGGCCAGTATTAACAACACCTACGCCAGAAGTGAAATCAAAAAATATGTTGCCATCAACATCTTCAAAAACCACTCCTTTTGCTTCTTTAACAACTGCTGGAGATGCTTTTGTTGTATTTGCAATATATTTTGTATCTTCCTCTATAATTTTCTTGGCATTTTCTCCTGGAAGGACTTTGATAACAGGTTTATCTTCATTTCCGGTTATCATGTGGATGAAATGCTTGCTGCTTTAAAAAATTTCTTCTCATTTTACAAATAATTTCCATCTTAATTCATAACAAAATCTATATAAGGATTGGTTATTTCCTTTTATATGAAAAGGTTGTTTGTTGTATTACTATTACTTCCTTTCATAATGTCCGCCGCAGCCCAAGAAACATATTATTGGCTACATAATGATATGAATCCTGAACATAGCGAATATAAATTGATGGATTATATGGAGCCAAAAGGAAGCTCCTCAGCATCAATAAATTTGGATGAAGGGGCAGCGATATGGGCAACTCCTCCTTTTGAAAGAGATGCTAAAATAAATGGTGATGTGAAAATAACTGTATTCCTCGAGGCATTTTTTATTAGAGAAGATTTACTCCCTTTTCAGGTGAAAATAATTAAAGCATCTTTAATTGATATTGCACCTTCCGGTAATATAGACATAATAGATTCAACCCGTCCAACTCCCATCTTCTTTCCAAAAAATAATACCTTGAAATCATGGACATTCAAAATAAATAATGTTGAACGTGTCATTCCTGCAGGCCACTGTTTAGGAATAAAAATAGAAAAAACTTTTGATTTATTGTCATATTTCCCTTTCAGTATTCTCTCTCCTTTTTTTGCCACCTATNTTGTATATGATTCAACATATACAAAATCATATGTTCTGGTGCCATTCAATATAACAGGGGAAGGAATAAGTCTTGAATGCTTTAATAATAGAAAAGAAGTGAAGCCAGGTGAGGAGGCAATTTACACTGTCATAATATACAATAATGGAGAACAAAACGATACCGTTAGAATTTCATCCAGCTATACCGGAGATGACTGGAAAGTTGAAATCGAGAAAACTCAGGTAAAGGTTCCAGCTAGATCATTCAGCTANACAGATGTGACTGTAACAGCTCCAAAAAATGCAAGCGAAGGCGATTATTTAAACATAACAATATATGCTGAAGGAAGCACAGGAAGCGATTCCTTGTGGCTGAATACAACCATAGCACCTCCAGAGTATGGAGTCAAGGTAACCGCAAAGGATAAGGAAGTGAAGGCTGAGCCAGGAAAAACCGCCACATTCACATTTACAGTTGAAAATACAGGAGANTTGTATGATACTTACGATTTATTCGTAACCTGTGTATGGCCATATACTCTAGAGNAGNATAGTATATCATTGGATGCAGGAGAAAGTACAGATGTGAAAGTATTTGTTGAAGTNCCAGAGAATGCNACAAATGGAACAACAAGGCTTGTNGCNTTGACTGCAAAATCAGTAAATTCTGAAAAGGAAAGCACAGATGATGCAACATTGCGAGTTTATTTTGTTACACCTTCTGAAGAGGGAAAAAGAGAAGGAGGACTGAGAACATTGGGTTACATTCTTTTCGTTTGCGGAGTAATAGCTCTGCTGGCAATAGCATATTATATGGGAAGAACTGTTCAGAAGATGGCACTGCTTGAATGCGACGAAAGAATGGCAGAAATACCACCTGGAAAAACAGCAGAATTTAATATCAAAATAACAAATCCACTGGAGAAAGACGAAAAGAATAGAATGAAATACAGATTCAGAATTGAAGGAAGAATACCGGAAGGATGGACCGTTGATATTGATAGGGATGAAATTATTTTGGGCGGGGGTGAAGAAGCAGAAGTAAAGCTAAAGGTAAAAGTGCCAGAAGATACAAGTCCAGATGAATGGACATCTCTGGATTTTGTTGTAATGCCTGAAAAAGGAAAGAGCGAGAAGATAAATCTGCTTGTTACACTTAGAGAACCAAGAGAGATATTGAAAACAGACATAACACATGAGCCTGAAGAATTCAAAGAAGGAGAAAGGGTTGTCACAAAGGTCAGAATAGAGAATGTTGGCGAAAAGGAAGCGACAGATAAAAAAGTTATATTGATGGTAAATGGAAAGGAAAAGAACAGGATAGAGGGCGTAACCATTCCTCCAAATGCTGTTGTGGAAATAGAGCTTCCATGGATTGCAGAAGAAGAAAATGAAGTTGAAGTAAGGGTAGAATAGAA
>MTNE01000106.1 GCA_002011355.1 Thermoplasmatales archaeon JdFR-43
CGATAACAGCGCTTTCTCCTGCTTTCTTCCATTCTTCTCCTGCCATTTTTCTAAGCTCCTTTATGCTTATTCTGTCTAGCTTTTTTGCATCCTCATATTTCTTCGGATCTTTATCATATATGCCATCAACATCTGTTGCTATTATGAGGCGCTCCGCCTTTATTTCTCTAGCAAGCATCGCTGCAACAGCATCTGTTGAATGGCCAGGCGTTGTGCCGCCCATTATTACTGGCGGAGGCATTTTTGCTGCATCTTCAATACTCTCTGGAATTTCTTTTTTGAAAAAAGAATTTATCAGCATTGCATTCAGGCGGGTTGCCATTATTCCGAGCTTATCTAAATATCTCTCCTCGCTGCAGAATTTTCTTGCCGCCTGTATATATTCTCTTGCTAATTTTCCGCCACCTACAACTATATACAAATCAAAATCCTTTGATGCCGTTTTAATTAAATTCGCCACTTCCTTTATGTAATCTGACTCATTTAAAGAAATGAGCGAGCCTCCTAAAGAAATAACAACTTTCATTGTTCTGTATTAAAAAGATTTTATAAAACGTTTGGCATTGAAGGCAGTTAATGAATGAATGGTTCGATGGGATATTTCTCATGCAGGTAGCCAAATAAACTCTATTCATTTTCAAAGATTCCTGATAATACTTCGAATCGTTTTCTGGGCTAAGAATTTTTATAAACATTTTCTATATCATTTCATGCGAAGGTATTCAATAAAGCGAGGGCACAAGCCTGACTTAAATGCTCTAATAAAAAAATATTTTGGTGTTGAAGGAGACGTTGAAAAAGGAATAGAATTTGAAGCAGAGGGAATAGGAAAGATTTACATGAAAAAAGAGGGGAATGGCTTTATTGTTGACATAACTCCTCCAGAAGAAGTTACTGCTGATTATGCTATACTCAAAAAATGGAATGATTTTTTATTTGAGGCAACTGGAAGGACTGCCAAAGAAAGAAAAAAACTGATGGAGAAAGAAATCATTAAAAAATGAAGGGCATAGTAGCTTGGTGCATAGCAGTCATTATATTATGGGGACTGTGGGCATTCCTATTTAAAATTGGTTCCAGTGATATAGGAATAAAAAATGCATTGTTTTATGCATATCTGACAGGCATAATATTGAGTTTGGCCATAGTTGCATATTCATTTCCAGAAAATTTTGAAATTAGGAAAGGCGTGCTTTTTATTATTTTATCAACTGTTATTGGATTTGCTGGAACAATAATATGGTATGTTATCCTCCAGAAACATAAAGCAAGCATAATAACTTCCTTCACAGCCCTGTATCCTGTTGTAACTGTTCTGCTGAGCATTTTGATTTTAAAAGAAAAATTATCTTTGCCCAATGCCATCGGAATTTTGCTTGCGCTGGCAGCGGGAATTCTGCTTTCAATGTAATGAAAGCAACCTAAAAGCATTCATTTCATCCTATTAAATGCTCAATCAGTATTTTTATTCCAAGAGCAATTAAAATTATGCCACCAACAATTTCCGCCTTCTCAAATTTCAGTTTGCTGGATATAAAAAAGCCAGATAGACAGATAAAGAAGGTTATTATGCCAATTATTAATGCAGGAAAGAAAATTTCTACACCAATTAATGAAAGAGTTATTCCTGCTGCTAAGGCATCTATACTTGTCGCCAACGAAAGCACAAGTATGGTATAGTTGTTTATTTTTATTTCTTTTATCTCTCCTGCTTCATAAATCATTTTTAAACCAATAGCAAGCAAAAGAAAGAAGGCAATCCAGTGATCAAAGGAAGAAATATAGTTTTTTATGCCTATACCAGCGCTCCATCCTATAATGGGCATTATTGCCTGAAAACTTCCAAATGATAGAGCCATTTTGAAAGCATGCTTCTTCATTGCCATGCCACCTGCTACAGAAACAGCGAATGCATCCATTGAAAGGGCAATGGCAATCAGCAGTATAGAAAGTAAATCCATAGGTAAATAAATAAAATTGATATTATTTTCTATGGAATTCAGAATTGAATATGTAAAAGCCCGCCAGGTTTTAGATTCAAGAGGAAATCCTACTGTTGAGGCAGAGATAGCAACAAAAAAGGCAAAAGGAGTTGCTATTGCGCCATCAGGAGCATCAAAGGGAAAGGAAGAAGCAGTGGAATTAAGAGACGGCAGCAAAGAATTTCATGGAAAAGGTGTTAGAAAAGCTATTGAAAATATTAAAAAGATAATTGCTCCAGCTATAAAAGGAATGGATGTCAGAGAGCAGGAGACAATAGATAAAAAGATTATTGCAATAGATGCCACCAGAAATAAAAGCTTGCTTGGAGCGAATGCATGCATAGCAGTTTCCATAGCAGTTTGCAAATGCGCATCCTTTGCTTTAGAAATGCAGCCATATGAATATCTGAATGAAAAAGCTTGTTTACTTCCGATTCCGTTCATGAATGTTATAAATGGCGGAATGCATGCAGGAAATGATTTGGCTATACAGGAACACATGATTGCGCCTGTGAAAGCAAAAAGTTTCAGCCAAGCATTGCAGATGGGATGCGAAATTTATCATACGCTAAAGAAAAAAATCGAGGAGAAATTTGGAAAAGCTGCCATAAATGTTGGTGATGAAGGTGGTTTTGCTCCTCCTTTAAGTGAAACAGAGGATGCTTTGGAAATAATTATGAAGGCAATAGAGGAGAATGGATATGAAAAAGAAGTCATGCTTGCCTTGGATTGTGCTGCCTCCTCATTTTATGATGGGAAAAAATATTTTTTGAATAAAGAAATGGATGCAGGCGAATTAATGGATTATTATGTGGAGCTGGCAAAGATGTATCCTATAATTTCTATAGAGGATGCTTTTCATGAGGAGGACTGGGGTGCTTTTGCAGAAATAACTGAAAAAATTGGCGGCAAAGTGCAGATTGTTGGAGATGATTTATTTGTTACAAATGCCAAAAGGCTAAGGAAAGGAATAAAAAGGAAGGCATGCAATGCTTTGTTGCTTAAGCCAAACCAAATTGGCACTTTAACAGAAACAATAGAAGTTGCAGAGATATGTAAAAAGAATGGCTATGCCATCATGGTATCTCATCGCTCTGGAGATACATGCGATGACTTTATAGCTGATCTGGCTGTGGCTCTGCAAACAGGACAGATAAAGGCAGGAGCTCCTGCGAGAGGAGAAAGAGTTGCAAAATACAACAGGCTTCTGAGGATCGAAGAAAAATTAGAAAAGCC
>MTNE01000092.1 GCA_002011355.1 Thermoplasmatales archaeon JdFR-43
AGCTGAGGTAGCCAAGCCCGGACTAAGGCGCAGGCCTTGAGAGCCTGTGGGGCTTATGCCCCGCGAGGGTTCAAATCCCTCCCTCAGCGCTATTTTATGGTTTGCTATCTTTACTTAATATTTTTTATAGTTGTAAAAGATTACATATTAATGAAATTGTTTGGTGTAATAGCTATCCTTATAATATTTTCTACTCTCATAACCTCTGTTGAATCCAGTGGTTCAAATATTTTTTTCGTTGGAGGAAATGGAGAGGGAAACTTTACAAAAATTCAAGATGCTATAAATGCGGCAAAGAAGGGAGATACCATATTTATTTACCCTGGGAACTATGGAAATATAATGGTGAATAAGACATTGAATATAATCGGAAAAGATTCGGAAAATACGATAATAGAAGGAGGCATCATAGAGGCACCACATGTAAATATAAGCAATATAACATTTGAAAAAGATACATTATATATAAGTTCTCATCATATAAATATTAAAAATTGCACTTTTTATAATATCTCATTTTTTGGTAATCTACTTTTACGTAATGCTTCTCATGTTTTTATTAAAAATTGTAAATTCAGCATAGGCATTCTAATTAGAGGAAAAGAATTGGAGCATTATGAACATAAAATAGAAAATAGCACAGTGAATGAAAAACCCCTATATTATCTCTTCAACCAAAGTGATAGAATAATTGAGGGAACAGCTGGGCAGATTTTTATTATAAATTGCAAAAATATTACCATTAAAAATTTGAATGTATCCAGCGTTGTAAATGGAATTCGTATTACTTATTCAGATAGAATAAATGTCTTCAATTGTAACATAAGCAATATCTCCTTCTGGAACGGCGTTTCTATTTATGACTCAAGAAGATGTAAAATCATCGACTGTTATTTTGAAAATAACGTTTTAGCTGGAATTTACATTATAAATTCTTCTCATAATGAGATCAAAAAGTGTACAATTAAAAATAACATTATAGGCATTGCAATTGGTGGATCAGCATATAATATAGTAAAGGACTCTTTTATTTACCACTGTGATGCTGGAATCATGTTTGAAAAAACATCNATTTTAAATGTAATAAAAGGCAATATTTTTGATGAAAATGCGTGGCACATTTATTACAAAACCCACAGAAACACATATATCGGAAACTATTTCGGAAGAATAAACAAGGAGATAATGGAAAAGAGGATAGGATACCCACTCAATGGTTTTGCTTATGGCACCATATCTATGGAGATTTTTTGGATATCGATTGGAATCGCCGTAACAATATATTTTCTTCTGTTCTTGCAATGGCTTTATAGAAAACGAGCTTCACAAATTTAAAACATTGATGCGAAACTATTTATATGAGAACTAATATGCCGCTCTGGAATGGCAACAAGGAAAAGCAGAAATCAAAAGAGTAAGAGACGATCGAAAAAAAACAAAAAAGATATATTAAGGCACACAGTAAACAAAATGACAGGAGCAGAAGAGATGTACGAGACATTAGTAGAAAAAGCCAATGATGGAATTTGCATTATTCAGAATGGTATTATAAAATATGCAAACCCGAAAGCTTTTGAAATCGGTGGTTACGAAGGAGAAGAAATCNTCGGAAAACATTTTGTACAATTTATCGCTCCAGAAGAAAGAGAGAAGGTTGTTCAGAGATATGAAAAACGCATGAAAGGAGAAAAAGTCAAAGATATATATGAAACTGTTCTTATTGGAAAAGACGGTAGGAGAATATTTGCACAGATTACCGCCGCCATAATAGATTATAGAGGGAAGCCTGCTGAACTCATTATTATAAGAGATATCACAGAGAAAAAGGAGATGGAAAAGAAACTTAAACAGAGTGAAGAAAAATATCGTATTTTGACAGAAAACAGTACCGATGGAATATTTCTTGCTATTGGTTATAAACCAGTATATGCCAATCCTTCTTTTCTGAAAATTTTGGGTGCCAAATCTTTTGATGACATAAAGGATAAAAATTTGCTTCATTTTTTGCACCCCGAGGACAGGAGGAAGATAATAAAGGATGTTAAACGGGCATTATCAGGAAAAATCTCCATTAAAAATTATGAATTGAGGCTGAAAAGGTTGGATGGAAAGGAAATTTTTGTTGAACTGTCTCTGGGCAAAATAATATACGAGGATAAGCCTCATGCTCTTGGTATTGTAAGGGACATAACAGAAAAAAGAAGATTGTTGGAAGCATTGAAAGAGGAAAAAGCACTATTCATAGGAGGACCCGTAGTTGTTTTTAAGTGGAAAGCTGGAAAGAGATATATANCTGTTGAATATGTTTCTCCCAATATAAAGAATGTTTTTGGATATAAAGCAGAGGACTTTACAAGTGGCAAAATTATGTATGATGAAATTATTCATCCGGATGACCTAAAAAGAGTTCTAGAAGAATCAGCATTGTATAAGAAAAAGGGTGTAACCCAATATGAACAGGAATATCGCATCATAGATGCCAAGGGAAGGGTAAGATGGGTTCATGATTTTACTGTTGTAAGGAAAAATACAAAAGGAAGAATAACACATTATCATGGCTATGTTGTCGATATTACCAAAAGAAAAATGGCTGAGCAAGAGCTTGAAAAAGAAAGAAAGCAACTTTTATCTGTTTTCGAAGGTATTGATGAACCAATTTATGTAGCAGATCCAGAAACATATGAAATTCTGTTTGCAAACAGAACTCTTAAAGAACTTTTTGGTGAGAATATTATTGGGAAAAAGTGTTACAAAGTATTTCAAAATCTTGAT
Source organism: Thermoplasmatales archaeon JdFR-43 (assembly GCA_002011355.1). Classification (GTDB taxonomy): domain Archaea; phylum Thermoplasmatota; class E2; order UBA202; family JdFR-43; genus JdFR-43. The sequence goes on from MTNE01000092.1 coordinate 2,773, forward strand.
ATGCCATGTAGCTTTTGTACCAATGATAAGATTTTAGGCAAAAATTATGGAAAAGTATATGTCTGGGAATTTCAGAATAAGATAAATAAAAGATGGTATCGTTGTATAGATCGTGCCATAACATGGCCAGATGGGAGAGTAGTCAGAATGGAAATTGCAATAGATATTACAGACAGAGTAAAGGCAGAAGAGAGAGTGAAAGAAGCTTTAGAAAAGGAAAGGGAATTTAAACTTAGAACTGCTCATTTCTTTTTCAACCCATTGGCCATAGCAAAAGGTTATTTACAACTTGCTTTACACGAAAAAGACGATATAGAGATGAAAATTGAGAGAGCAATGAAGGCAATAGAAAGGGTAGAGAAAGTGGTCAAAAACGTCACTCAGAGAGGAGAAATTATTGAATAAATAGAAACCACTTATCTAAATAAATTACCACTTTATAG
>MTNE01000096.1 GCA_002011355.1 Thermoplasmatales archaeon JdFR-43
TCTCTTATTTCTTTTTCATGTGTATGGCCATATATAACAACATCGTGCTTTGCTGCCAGGGCATCAACTATTTCTGGATGATGAGTCATGGCAATGCTCTTTCCATATATCTCGCCAATATATGGATCGTTGTAAAAGGTGCCTATGTTCCTGAATCTTTCTCTCAAATAGAGCTTATCTCCATCATTATTTCCATATATCAGTATCATGTCGCAATTCAAATTTTTGAAAACTTCAGCCGTAAAAGGTGAGACAATGTCGCCAGCATGCATAACAAGCTCAACATTCTGCTCATTGAAAAATTCAACTGCCTTTCTTATTGCGTCCATATTATCATGACTATCTGCAATGATACCAATTTTCGCCTCCTTTCCTATTTCATTTTCTTTAAAAAGCATTTTTTGCATCATAAATGTAAGCACGGAATTTTTTATAAATTTTTTATATGCGATGCTGTTATAACAAAGTGTTTGGAAAGTATGACTTGAACGTCGAACTTAAAGAAGAGGGCATAGAGGTATCAATTACGGGGAGGGGAAAGAAAAAGAGTTACTACAGGAAGGCAGGAGAGGAAGAAGTAGAAAAAATCATATATGCGGANGAGGGAAATGTGGTTATATGNCCTGTTGAGCCTGTTAATCTGCCAAATGAAGGAACTTCACAATATTTGCTGATCGAGCTTGAAAAGCCAATTATAATTGAGCCAGGAATTGAAGATGTTTTTTATGTTAAATTTCCGGTTGAAGTTGGCGTTTTCCTCATAGATAAAAAGGATGTTGAAAGAATAGATATTTTCACAATAACAAAACCAAAATATATCCTATATGGCCCTCCAGAAAGTGGAATAATATGTAAATGGTGGAAGAGTGATGCCTTTGGCGAGGTGCCAGAAGTGAAAAGACTTTATGAGGGCGTGATGAAGATAGAGGCTAAAAATAATTATTCTGAATGGGTGGAGATAAAAAAGATGGTGTTCAGAGCCCTTGATATGAAATTATTTTACAATGAGCATGCATTCATGCATTCATATNTGGAAATATTGAAAAAAACAATGGGTGAGACATCATTCAATGAAAGAAAGCCCAAAAATATGAAAAGAGCTATTGATATATATCTGGCAAAGGGAATCAAAAGGCTGGAAAAGAAATTTGTAATGGAGTGGGGATTCAAATGAACATTGGAGCTGCTATTAAAGATGTAATTGATTATCAGATAAAAGTGCTAGGAGGAAGAACAGTTGGGGATGTAATATTCTTTTTTGTCATACTTTTTGTGGCTGTAATAATAGCAAAAATTGTAAGGATTAATATAAGAAGGACTTTAAAAGAGAAAGTACCTAAAACAACACTCAATGCTGTTGAAAAAATCTTTTATTATGGCATCATTACAATTGGCTTTCTTGCTGCACTGCCATATATAGGTGTTGAACCAACTGGCTTAATGGTCGCAGGAGGAATAGCNGGCATAGTTATTGGCTTTGCAAGCCAGACTGTTGTATCAAACTTAATAAGTGGCATTTTCCTGCTCATTGAAAAACCGATAAAAATTGGGGATGGAGTAAGCTTAGGAGATGTCAGTGGCGTGGTTAAGGATATAAGGATTCTTTCAACAACAATAAGGACATGGGATGGCATATATGTGAGGATACCAAATGAGAAGGTTTTCACCTCCAATATACAGAACTTTGTTGCCCATGCTGCCAGAAGATTCGAATACAAAATTGGTATAGCTTACAAAGATGATGCAGATAAAGCCATTGAAATAATCAAAAAATTACTGGAAGAGCATCCTTTAATATTGAAAGAGCCGGCTCCTCAAATTTTTGTTGAAGAACTCGGGGAAAGCAGCGTGAATTTAGCAATAAGAATATGGGCCCCATCCAGCCACTGGTTTTCTGTAAAAACTGAAATGCTATGGAAAATTAAAGTAGCTTTGGAGAAAGAAGGCATTGAAATACCATTCCCGCAGCGTGTTATATGGATGGCTGATAAAAAGAAGGACTAAGATATAACAAAATCCTCAAGCACATTGCCTTCAGCATCTATGGAAACAATTCTCATTTCTTCCTCATTCACCNTGACTTTGCAATAGTGGAAAGCTGATGCAGAAAAAATATTCCATGGGCTCCATCCAGCTTCTTCAGGAGGGGCTCCGCCTCCACCTGTTATTATGTAATGAATATTTCCCACNTTCATATGCTGGTAATAATGTTGATGCCCAGCAAAAACAATATCCACTCCTGCAAGATAAAAGATGAGCATCCATATTTTCATCATGGGTGGCGGGTAATAATTGCCAGAGATCAAGGGTGGATGATGGAAAANCACCACTTTCCACTTGTTTTCTATGCTGATGTCTTTAATGAGCCATAGAAATTGTGAGAGATTTTGCAAGCGATTGGAATCAAGAAATGTGAAGTGAACATTGCCATAATCAAAAGAATACCATCTCTCATTGCCTGGGAGGGAAAAGAAAATGGCAAAATTATAGATGGGCAAATCATGATTTCCCACAGCAGGATACATGCTTTTATTATGCATCCATGAAGAAATCTGGAAGAATTTCAGCCATTGCTCTTCATTTCCTCCATTCCTGACAATATCTCCAGCATGAATGACTATGCTGGTATTCTCCTTTTCAATAGCCTTTGCAACTATAGAAGCATTTCTCCATCCATCCCATACTCCTCTTGTATCACCATATACAAGAAATGTGAAGTTGTTTGTGGGAGGCATATAAAAAGAATNGATTTTGCTTTCTGCTCCATCAGACTTAACTTTATAAAAGTAAAGGGTTGATGGCTCAAGTCCTTCTATCCTCACTTCATGCCATTCCTCATTGCTTTCTCCAGCAACCTCATTTTCCAGATTCATTGTCTTTCCCCAGAAAACTGTATTTTCCTCCGTCTTAACATTAGTTCTCCACATAATTGTTATGCCTTCTTCATCAAGATTCTGCAGATATGGGCCGACAACAATTTCAGCATTTTCTGCGGATACGAGAAGAGGAGAAATAAAAGAAAAAAGAAGAATAAAAGGAAGAATTTTACGGTGAAGCTTTACCATTATGCTACCCTCCATTTTGTTTTCTTTCCAACATCCTCTATTTCTATTCCCGCCTGTCTCAGTTTATCTCTTATTTCATCAGCCAGTTTGTAGTTCTTTTCCTCTCTTGCCTTCCTTCTTATTGCCAGCAACTTTTCTATA
>MTNE01000019.1 GCA_002011355.1 Thermoplasmatales archaeon JdFR-43
GATACCATGCATCAATTTGCTCTTGCCAGTTATATAAATAAATCGTTGGCAGATGGCAGCCTTAAAAATTATCTGGAAAAGGTTAGAAATGCGTATAGGAAAGCTGCGGATACGACCATAGAAGCAATAGATGAGTTTCTTGGCTTGCCACGTTTAATTCCACAGGGAGGACTATATACCTTAATGAAAGTGAATGAGGATGCTGATGAATTTGTGAAACGTGTGCTGAAGCATACAGGTGTTCTGTTTATCCCTGGCAAAGGATTTGGAGAAAGTTTGAAGGAGGCAGTAAGAATAAGTTATGGGCCACATGTTGAGAATACTGAAGTGATAAAAGAGGGATTCAGAAGGGTGGCAGAGTACCTGAAAAAATAACTATACTTCAATTTTCCCTTTAACAGTGATGCATGCCTTTCCACCAATCTTTANTTTTTCATTTACTTCTACNCTTACAATTCCTTCTCTTCCTATTTCNNANCCCTGCTCTGCCTTGTATGTTTTATTCTCGAGTAGACCATGTCTTGCCAGATAAGCTCCTAAAGCACCATTTGCTGTTCCTGTAACAGGATCCTCATTAATACCGTATAAAGGGGCAAAGCATCTGGCATGAATGAGGCAGTCTTTATTTACTGTTTCAAAAGTAAAAACAAAGAATGCCCCTACTCCTGTCTCAATGCATATTTCTTTTATCTTATCAAAATCTGGTTTCATATTCTGCATTGCCTGCAAACTTTTTATTGGCACATTTAATGAAAATAATCCTGTTGAAACCGCCTCTATTGGTAAATTGGCAATCTCGCTTTTATCCATTCCCAAAGCTTCTGCGATTTTTTCTCTTGCTATCTTAACTTCTTTAAAAACTGGCTTTGCTTGTTCCATGTAAACTTCTTTACCTTTTATTTCTATATTTAAAATTCCTGCCTTTGTTTCCATTTTTATTTTATTTTTTCTTAAAATACCTTCCTTATTCATCACATGAAATGTCGCTATAGTTGCATGTCCACATAAATCGACTTCTTTCTTCGGAGTGAAAAATCTCACCTTATAATCTGCTTTCTGGCTATCCATAACAAAAGCTGTCTCCGAGCATTTTAACTCGGCTGCTATTTTTTGCATTGTTTCATTGCTAAGTTCATCAGCTTGCAAAACAACACCTGCAGGATTCCCTTTAAATGGCTTATCTGTAAAAGCATTTACAATGTAAAAGGGCACTTTCATCATATTTCCATGCAATTTTCTTTATAGCTTTTTTGATAGAATGAAAAAGGAAAGGAAGATGCAATTCTCACAATAAACTTTTTTCTAATTTTTCCTTGATATTGCATCAGTTTTTTCTATCCATCTGACCAAAAAGTTTTAAAACACTGCCGCCATATCTGAAAGCTTACTGAAGTAAGCAAATAAATATATATATTCGAAAATATTTACAAGCAGGAGGATTAAAATGCCAGCGGAAAAACCCCACTTAAATCTGGTAATTATAGGGCATGTCGACCACGGTAAATCTACACTGGTAGGAAGATTGCTACTGGATACTGGACAGATAGAAGAGCACTTGATTAAGAAGTACGAAGAAGAAGCAAGAGCAAAAGGAAAAGAGAGTTTCGCCCTAGCATGGGTCATGGACAGGCTAAAGGAAGAAAGAGAAAGAGGATTGACAATAGATGTTGCCCACCGCCGTTTTGACACAGATAAATATTTCTTCACAATCATCGACGCTCCTGGTCACAGAGACTTCGTCAAGAACATGATTACAGGAACAAGCCAGGCAGATGCAGCCATCTTAGTCATTGCAGCAACAGAAGGAGTAATGGCTCAGACAAAAGAGCATGCATGGTTAGCAAGAACGTTAGGCGTGGATCAACTTATTGTAGCCATAAACAAAATGGATGCAACACAGCCACCATATGACCCAAAGAAATATGAGGAAGTTAAGACACAGGCTGAAAAATTGCTGAAAAGCATTGGATATAAAGATGTTCCATATATACCAATATCTGCATGGGCAGGAGATAACGTTGTCGAAAAGAAGAATTTGAGCTGGTANGAAGGACCAACACTCATTGAAGCATTGAATAACTTGAAAGTGCCACCAAAACCAGTTGACAAGCCATTGAGATGGCCAATTCAGGATGTATATTCAATCACAGGAGTAGGAACAGTGCCAGTAGGAAGAATTGAAACAGGAGTAATGAAACCAGGAGATAAGCTGATATTTCTTCCATCAACACAGCCAAAGGGGGTAATCGGAGAAGTCAAGAGCATAGAAATGCACCACGAGCAGATTCCACAGGCAGAGCCAGGAGACAATGTAGGAGCAAATATTAGAGGAGTGAGCAAGAAAGATATCAGGAGAGGAGATGTAGCTGGCCATGTTGATAATCCGCCAACAGTAGCAAAATCATTCATTGCAAGAATAATGGTATTGAATCACCCATCTGTTATAACAGTCGGATACACACCGGTATTCCACTGCCATACTGCCCAGGTAGCATGCAGATTCGAAGAGNTGCTCAAGAAATTCGATCCAAGGACAGGAGGAGTTCTTGAGGAGAATCCACAATACCTTAAGACAGGAGATGCAGCGCTGGTTAAGGTAAGACCGACACGTCCAATGGTAATAGAAAAGGCCAAGGAATTCCCAGAACTAGGAAGATTCGCTATCAGAGACATGGGACAGACAGTTGCAGCTGGAGTAGTAGAAGACGTTGAACCAAGAGAGATAAAGTAATATGGCACAGATAGCAAGGATAACATTAACAGGAACAGATGCAAAAAAGGTTGATGAAGTTTGTCAGCAAATAAAGAAAATAGCAGAGAGAACTGGCATTCGAATGCGCGGTCCAATACCATTGCCAACTAAGCGCCTCATTGTTCCATGCCGAAAAAGTCCGGATGGAGAAGGCTCAGAAACATGGGACAAATGGGAAATGAGAATACATAAAAGACTCATAGAAATCGATGCCCAAGACAGAGCTCTTCGCCAGCTAATGAGAGTGCAAGTGCCCGACGGTGTCAACATAGAAATAATGCTGAAATCATAAGTCCTCTGCCCTTTTATATTCCTTTTTTATAATTTTTTATACCCCTTTTTTATATTCATTCTTGAGCTGAGGTAGCCAAGCCCGGACTAAGGCGCAGGCCTTGAGAGCCTGTGGGGCTTATGCCCCGCGAGGGTTCAAATCCCTCCCTCAGCGCTATTTTA
>MTNE01000048.1 GCA_002011355.1 Thermoplasmatales archaeon JdFR-43
TATTTCGCTCCATTGCCAGCACCAATAATAACAATAGGCATATCTGGAGGATTTGGAGTCAAGGCAACAATAAGCAACGAAGGAACAGAAGCAGCAGAAAATCTGGATTGGACTGTTGATTTATCTGGCGCAGTATTCATAGGCAAGCATTCAGAGGGAACAATCGATACATTGAATCCAGGAGATAGTGTGAAAGTTGGTCCAGGCTTGGTCTTTGGAATAGGACCAACTACAATAACAGTAAATGCAGGAGGAGTAACAAAAACAGCCAAAGGATTTGTTCTTGGCCCATTAGTGCTTGGAGTGAGCTAACTCTTTTCCCCTTTTTCTCTTTGATTTTTATCTAATTTGGATGCAACACTAATTTTTATATCCTGAACCAGATTGAAGATGAGCTGACGAAATTTCAACTCAGTTTATTTTCGCTAGTTAAAAAATATCACAAATACAAAAATGGTTATACCACTCCTTGTTATACTTTCGTTTTCGGCAGAGAGAGTAACTGTTATTGGGAGAGGCAAAGAAAAGGTAATCATTCTGATTTGATGACTTTGGCCGGGTGGTACATATGGTAAAGTTAACTTGTGAAATATGGTCTCCATGATTTATTGCCTCAACTGTTAATAAAGTTGATAGAATGATTGAATCACTACTTTACTAACTTTTTTTTTCATAATACTAATTTAGATTTTGATTAAAAAAATTTGTTCTTGTTTTAATAAATAATTTAAAGGAAGTTTGTGAGCTTTACATGGAGGAAATGGACATTGAAGAAAAAGAAACAGGAAAAACCGTAGAGCTAGCCAAATATGAGCTGATAGAATTTTTGCAGAATAAAAAGGTAAATGAAATATATTGCAAGATACAGCAGAAAATAAAATGGATTTTTAAGCAACTTATATATATAATAGAAGATAGCTATCTCGCCAAGGAGAAAAAAGGGGTGGAGAAGGAGAGAATATGGACCAAATACAACCATGGGTATTGCAATTGCGGCTATCGTTAGAATAAAGAGGAGTTTATGTTTTCCTTCTACCATATTCTTTTATAGCCCATGGAAAATAAAATACTTTTGATTGTGAATAGGAAGTGGCTTGACAGCATACCGCCTTTGTGAAACAAAATCTTTATCTATTCTCTCCCATTAAAATAAACATGAAATTGAAAGTTGTCATTGAGGCACAAGAAGAAGGAGGATATACAGTGTATGTTCCTTCTCTGCCTGGATGCATTTCCCAAGGAGAAACCATCGAGGAAGCATTGAAAAATATAAAGGAGGCTATCGAGCTATATCTTGAGCCAGATGAAGACGAGCTGGTAGAATTTCAGCAGAAGAAGGTAAAAATCGAAGAAATTGTAATATGAATAAGCTCCCTGTTGTTTCTGGAATGGATGTTATAAAAGCATTGCATAAAGCAGGATTTATTGTTACAAGACAAAAAGGTTCTCATGTAAGACTGAAGAAAGTATCGGGTGAAAAGGTAATAAAGATAACCGTTCCTCTTCATAAAACCATAAAGAAAGGAACCTTGAAGAAGATACTGGAAGTGGCTGAAATTTCTGTTGAGGAGTTTTTGAAGTTGTTGAAAAATAAGAGTAGCTAAGGAATTTTTCTACTCTATATCCCTTTTTCTTCAAATCTTGAAGATCATGGCCAATTCATTAGCGCAAAAATATCTCTTTCATACAGTAATTCATCTAATTCTTGGAAATTTTTGCTAAACGCTGTTTTACGTCTTTGATTTCAACTTCAATGCTCATGTTAGAATAAATGCTCTATGCTTTTTATGGCTTTCTATCATTCAAACTCAGGCAATTTTACATCTAAACCTACAAAGTACACTGGATAAGCATAAATATGCTTTCCAAATAATAATGGTCTATAATCTAAATAACTTGTTATCAGTTCATAATCTCCACTTCCTCCGATTCCGGCTATGCAACTGCCTCCGATATCTGGAAAATGATATTCACGAATTATTATCATGTTTAGCTTATCTATTTCACTATTTGGCTTGATCCATTTTATTCTCCAGAAACCCTGGGCAGCTGGCCAACTCCAGAACGTATATATAAAAGTATCATTAACATGAAATCTTGCTTTCCCATTTACCATCATCTCAAAAGTTCCAAATTTGCTTATTATCAAATTTGCATCAAATTCTCCATACCACAGAGCATATATCTTCCCTCCCTCGGATGTTTTTATTTTTAAATCTTTGCAGTTTTCGCTAAAATTAATCCATACCTTTGTCTCAACAATTATATCGTCTTGCTTTAAATCAAAAACTCCTCCAGTAAAAATGAAATACCACGTCCCGGCTGGCAAAGTGTGGTTATGATCCCATAGACCTACTCCGCTAAAGAACCCACTAAAATCGTGAAAGATATATCTGTTGTCATACGTATAATTGAAACGACCAAATTTAAAATACACATATCTAAGATTTCCAATTTTATTGCTTTCTGACTGACCACCCAATCCAAAAGAAGAATACGTTCCATTTGTAAGAATGACTCCACAAAAAGATGATAGTGTTGTATCTTTCGTATCTTTTATATATTCTCTCATTTTAAAATGGAAATCCTTGATATAGATATCATATGGTGAAGAAACAGCTACAATATAACAGGAAGAATTGCTTTGCCCATAAAAATGAATTTCATCTATGTTTTTCTCCATCGTTGGAGAAGGCGTATTTTCTGAAAAAATGAAGAAAGGGGAGTTTGCGTTACCATTTGAGATGAGCAAAAAAAGAAAAAGAGATAGAGCGATAAACACCTTATTACTCATGTTGTGATCAGCGAGGCACGGAACCATTCGCTTCTCTCATTATTCGATGAATCGCTATCAGAAATGATAGCTTTGGCGGTAACTTTATGATACCTAAAATCATCTGGCCAGTGAATTGTGACCTTTGGAGTCCATGAATTGCCACCTGCTGGAACAGTGACATAACAGTTAATAACATATGTATCATCTAAATACCACTTTACTTCTACTGTAACGGAGCTGCTTCCATCATTAGACAACCATGCTTGAAACTGCTCATCGTTATCATATGTTATAGGACGTGATGCACAGCTTATATCGATAACTGCTATATCTCCTGCATATGCTGCTTTTGTTGCAGGCATCATTGGCATTATAAACATTCCCACTATTGCCAACACCAACAACACCTTTCCTTTC
>MTNE01000054.1 GCA_002011355.1 Thermoplasmatales archaeon JdFR-43
CTACACTGACTCATGGACATATTATGAAACAAGTGTTGCAAGTGGAACAGCAAGTCTGGTAATTTATCTGCCAGAAGAATGTGAACACTGGATAAACGTAACTGCATGGGACGATGTAAACAATACTGCATATCTGAATCAAACAGTATATGTTGACAATAGCCCACCAACTTCATGGAAGATNGTCGGTGATCCAAAATATCCAGAATCAGGAGAAAACGAAGGATTATGGGTAACAACCAGTACACCAATAACATTGCAGGCAGAAGATGAAGGAGTATGTGCTGTAGGCTCATGGCGTATCCATTGGCAGATATGGCTTCCAGAAGGCGAAGTACCAATTGCTGAGGGAGATGGTGAGTGGAATACACCCGTAACAATTTATTTCACAGAGGAGTGCGAACATATATTAGTATGGTGGGCTGAGGATGATTTAGGCAATATGGAAGATCCACATTTCCAGACCCATTATGTAGATGACACACCACCAATAATAACAAAAGAAATTGGAAAGCCAAAATATCCAACAGAAGATGGATGGTTTGTTACAAGCGAGACACCAATCTACATTAACATAACCGACAACGGCACAGAACCATGCATAGTAGGCTCATTGCATGTAAGAGTAGGAATATGGTANNATGGCNCNTGGACTTATACATGGTATAATTCAACAACAAGTCCAATGAATCTAACTNTNTATTTGGAAGGCGATTGTATGCATTATCTGAATGTAACAGTATGGGATGATTTAGGTAACATGGCATATGACAATGAAACATTTTATGTTGACAATACTCCTCCAGAGATAGTTAAAGTGCTGGAAGGACCTTACAAGCGTGTATCAGATGGAGAATATTATGTTTCTATGGCCACATTCATTAATCTAGATGATACACATGACATATGGTGTAATGGCGGAGTAGGTCTTGATACACTAACATACCGCATATGGTACAATGGAGAATGGACACCATGGATGCCATATACTGAGCCATTTAACTTTACAGAAGAATGTAAGCATTACCTCGAAATCAATGCAACAGATTTACTTGGAAATAGCATCATTGACAATGAAACATTCTATGTCGACAATCATCCACCAATTTCCTCAGTTAAACCAATCTCACCATATGTGCAAGACCCAGTTATTGTAATATCTGCAGAGGCAGAGGATAGATTAGGAGAATGTGCATCAGGTGTTGATAGAGTAGAACTATGGTATCGTTATTCCTTTGACAATCATTCATGGAGTGATTGGATATTATATGATGTGGATGATATAGCACCAATATGGCAATTTGTTTTCGATGCTCCAGATGGTCCAGGTTATTACGAATTCTGCTCAATTGCAACTGATATGTAGAAAATAGAGAGGATAAAGAATTTACACCGGAAGCAATGGTTGCTGTTCCATTAAATCATACATTCCATTTGAAGGCTCAGTGGACTTTAATAACCATACCTATTGAAAACAATTTCACTGCAAAAACACTGGCAGAACAATTGAAATTGCCAAAATACAGTGTTGTAACAAGATGGGACGCTGATAAACAGAAATATATAGATTATATTGTTGGCATTGATACACCAGGAAATCCTGAATTTATTATAGAAGATGGAGTAGGTTATTTCATTGGTGTTGCAAGTGATATGGATTCATGGGTGAAAGGATTGCCAATACAGAATATAAGCCTATTACTCAAACCAGGCCTCAATCTCATAGGATGGACAAATAAGGACAACACAACAGCAAAATCTTTAGGTGAGAACATAACAAATTGTAGCGTAGTTATTAAATGGAATGAAACAATACAGGACTTTGAATCACACTTCGTTATGGCGCCTACACCAGGATTTACAATAGAACTGGGCAGAGGCGTATTTGTCATCATAGAAGGAACTGAAGACATATGGTGGTACGGTGGCAAATAAAGCCCTTCTCCTACCTTTCTTTTTAATTTTTGTAATTGTTTTATTTTCGTCTGCAGTGACTCAGCAGTTCCATACTATTTATGGTTATGTTTATTATGAGAATGGCACTGTAGCAGCTGGAGTAAAAGTAACACTCGTAAATCCGAGAACAGGAGACAAAGATTATACAACCACGGATATAAATGGCTTTTATTCCTTCCAGTTAGCAAATTTGCCGTCTGGATGGGAAAATGGAGAGAAAGTCAACATAAAGGCAGAAGGCATCGGAGATTATCATGGGTGGGAAGGTGAAATAGAGGTTATTATTGATGACTCTGTACCGGCTCAGAAGGCAAAAGATATTATTCTTTCATTTCCGTTGAAAGCAAATTTCACATTTCAACCTTTACAACCTCTTGTTAATGAAACCATTGTTTTCACAGATACATCTATATCTTCCGATACCATAGTTTTACGGCACTGGGATTTTGGCGACGGAAGCAATGCTACTGGAGCAGAGGTTATGCACTCTTATAATAAAGCGGGAAACTATACTGTAACTTTAACTGTAGAAGATGAAAAAGGACGAATAGATGTTATTTCCAAGAATATAACAATTTATGAGCAGCAAGAGGAAGATCATGAAAAAACAAAAAAAAGAATTCCAGCCTTTGGTATCTATGTTGCAATATTTTCATTAATATTGGCGATACTTTTTAAAACAACTAAGAGATGTAAAATAAAACATGAAAAAGGAAAGAAGTAAAATGTCAATAAACAAGCATCAAATCCTTTCATTCATTCTTTTCTTACTCATTCTGTTTTTCCTTATAAATTCTTTTAATATTCATACGAATGCAGCCCCAACACCCTTTCCTGTAGGTGGATATGTAAAATATGAAAACGGAACAGTTGTTTCTGAGGCAACTGTTGTTGTAAAAAATCTCGATACAGGAGATACTAAAACATATATTCTTACACCTGCAGATAAAGGATGGTATACTGTAACTTTTACTATTCCTTATGCAAATGCATGGGCAGGAGATACCATAGAGGTTAAAGCCAACGATAGCCAGGGAAATTTAGGCATAAATTCTACAATTGTCCCTGATGGAGCAACTTCTCTAATAATAGACGTAATTTTACATGTTAATGATCCTCCGGATAAGCCTCTCCTTCAATCTCCGGCAGATGGGAGTGTTAATGTGGATATAAATCCAACATTAAGTGTATTAGTAACAGATCCAGATGGAGATACAATGGATGTAACAT
>MTNE01000179.1 GCA_002011355.1 Thermoplasmatales archaeon JdFR-43
ACAGTTAAAATAATAAAATATCCTACAAGGATAAAACAGGATTGTAACAACTGCAACATATGCTATGAAGTTTGCCCTCTAAAAACAGTTGATAGGGAGCAGAGTTTATTTTCAAGAAAAGCAGTTTATGGAAGAGAAGGCGTACCATCAACATTTTTCCTGGAGAAGGAAACGCCTTTCTGCCAGACAAACTGTCCAGCTCATGTTGATGTCCGCGGATATGTAGCGAAAATAGCGGAAGGAAAATTTGAGGAATCTGTGAATTTGATAAGAGAACGTTTGCCACTGCCAGCNGTTTTGGGCAGAGTGTGCCCACATCCATGCGAGGAATTATGCAGAAGAAATGGAATTGATAAGCCAATTTCAATAAGATTACTCAAGAGATTTGTTGCAGACTGGGAATGGGAAAAGAAAGGAAAAATTGATTTGGGCAAAATGCCGGCAAATGAAAACAATAAATACAAGGTTGCTGTCATTGGCTCCGGACCAGCTGGCTTAACTGTTGCATATGAATTGGCAAGGAAAGGATATAAAGTCAAGATATTTGAAGCCTTGCCAGTAGCAGGAGGAATGCTCGCCGTTGGTATACCGCCATATCGCCTTCCAAAGGATGTGTTGAAGCGTGAGATAGATGCAATTCTTGAGATAGGCATAGAACTACAGCTCAATACAAGAGTTGGAAAAGATATTTCATTTGATGAATTAAGAAAGGAATATGATGCAGTATTTATTGGCGTGGGGGCTCATGAAAGCAGAAAGCTGGGCATAGAAGGGGAAGATCTGGAAGGGGTTATATCAGGTGTGGAATTTCTCAGAGAAGTCAATATATCGCCTGAAACTGTTAGAGCAATTTTCCAAGGAAGAAAAGTTGTCATTGTAGGAGGGGGAGATGTTGCCATAGATGCTGCAAGATGTGCTGTAAGGCTTGGCAGCCAGGAAGTTACAATATTGTACAGGAGGAGCAGAAATGAAATGCCAGCAAGAGAGGAAGAAGTTAAATTTGCCGAAGAGGAAGGAGTGAATATAAAATTCATGGCAGCTCCAGTAAAAATAGTGGGCAAGGATGGCAAAGTTATAGGATTAGAATGTGTTGAAATGGAACTTGGAGAACCGGATGAGAGTGGAAGGAGAAGACCAATTCCAAAGGAAGGGAGTGAATTCTTCATGGAAGCAGATACTGTAATAGCAGCTATAGGCCAGTATCCGGATTTCTCCTTCCTGCCAGATGAAATAAAGAGGACGAAATGGGGAATAATTGTTGATGATAAAACAGCTGCCACCTCCATGCCAGGAGTATTTGCTGGAGGAGATGCTGTGACAGGGCCATCAATTGTTATTGAAGCAGTTGCATGGGGAAGAAGGGCAGCTCATGCTATAGATGCTTACCTGCACGGAAAGGAAATTTCATTTGACCCTGTGGAAAGAGATATTAATAGACTCATAGCTTCTTGGGAAGATATTGAACTGATGAAAAGAAATGTTGTTTTGTCTGGCGTCGAGAAAGAAGAAAGACAAGAGATAAGCTATATACCTATAGAAGAAAGAGTGACAACTTTCAAGGAAGTGGAAATTCTCTTTGATGAGGAAACAGCAATTAAGGAAGCAAAACGCTGCTTGAGCTGCAGGGAATGTCTTGGATGTGGAATATGCGGAAATGAATGCATAAAAAATGTTATTGATTATGACGAAGAAGAGAAGGAGATAGAGATAAAAGCAAAAGATATCATAATTGATCCCGAGATATATTTCAAGATTGATGAAAAATCATTTACACCATTTGAAGTCGAGGATATGATTGATTTGGGCATATTAATGAATATAGATGGAAGAAAACCGCAAAAAATTGCGTTCTTGAATGACAATGAAAGCAAATACATTGAAAAATTGAAGAGGAAGATAGAAGGAATGGGCATGAAAATAACAGAAGAAAAGGATGCAGACATGGTAATAAATTGTGATTTTGTGGAGCATGAATACTACGAAAAAATTAAAAGATATGTAAAATAAGATAGAAAGGGCTGAGGCTATTTCTCGTCCTCGCCTGCCCAGTATGGTTTCCTTATGTATTCATATATCTTCTGTGATGCTATTGCTCCATGGGCTGCTCCCACTATCAGCAATCTGAATGCTCCCTTTACTATGTCTCCGACAGCAAATACGCCTTCAACATTTGTTCTCTGATAGCTATCTGTTACGATGAATCCTCTATCATCTGTTTTTACACCAAGTTCTGTAAACATTTCTGTATTTGGTTTTAGACCTACTGCCAGAATGACTTTGTCTACTTTCAATACTTTCTTTTCTCCTGTTTTATTGTTTAAAAGCACTACTTCCTCTACTTTATCCTTTCCCCTTATTTCTTCTAGTTCTGTATTGAGCATTATATTTATATTCTTGCTTTCTTCCATTTTCTTAACATTTTCATCCATTGCTCTGAATCTATCTCTCCTGTGTATTATATATATCTCTCTTGCCAAATCAACTAAATCTAGGGCAGCATCCACAGCGGTGTCCCCTCCTCCAACAACAAGCACTACATTATCTATGAATTTTTCTCTATGAGTAACATAGTAATAAACCCCTTTATCCCCTCTNTTAAACATTGCTTCTCCAGGTATTCCAAGCTCTCTTGGACGTGTTCCTGTAGCAATNACAACTGTCTTTCCATGGTATTCATTATCTTCTGTCTTAACCACGCCTCCCTTTTCAATTTTTACTACTCTCTCCCTTTTCATAGTAACATATGGGTTGTCCCTAATGTGTCTGAGCCACCTCCTCACCAACTCTATTCCCGTTATTCCTTCTGGGAATCCAGGATAATTTGGTATAACCTTATTTGGATACATTGTTGCTGGCAATCCTCCCCATTTCCCTCCTTCAAGAACAAGTGTTTTAAGCATTCTATTTGCACACATGATAGCAGTTGTCAATCCGGCAGGGCCTCCCCCCACTACAATCACATCCCACATCTCTTCATTCATAGCCTCACCAAATGATAATATGAAAAGGATTTATTATCCTTTGGCTTGAGAGTATAAATGATAAAATAAAAAAGATGTGGCACAGCATTCGAGAACAAAAACAACACTTTCTTTTCATTTTCGTCTCTAAAAAATTCTTTACATTCTTTTTGAAACAGTAAATGATTTATTTCATTTCCTCTTATCAATCATGAAATATATTG
>MTNE01000085.1 GCA_002011355.1 Thermoplasmatales archaeon JdFR-43
GGAAAAGGGTTTGGTTTTTGAAAAACCATTCCAATTTTTTTCCTTATCTCAACAGCATCTACATCCTCATCATATATATTTTTTCCATTGAAAATTACCTTTCCCTCTATCTTACAACCATCTATAACATCATTCATTCTGTTAAAACATCTCAACAAAGTGGATTTTCCACATCCTGAAGGACCAATTATAGCAACTATTTTGTTTCTTTTTATTCCTATGTTAATATCAAATAGAACCTGTTTTTCCCCGTACCATAGATTGAGATTTTCTGTTTTTATAATTTCCTCCATTTCACCACCTCATTTTCTTTCTGTATCTGTTCCTTATGACTATTGCAACAGCATACATTCCGAGAGTAAGCATAACCAGAACCAAAGCAGTGCCTGCAGCGTTTATCTTCGCCTCCTTTCCCGGAACACTTGTTGAAAGTATGAAAAGGTGATACGGCAAAGCCATTACTGGCTGTAGAAATGATGAAGGTAAAAATTTCTGGCTAAAAACTGCTGCAGTAAATAGTATTGGAGCAGTTTCCCCTGCAGCTCTGCCTATACTCAGTATCACGCCAGTCAATATACCCGGCAAAGCGGAAGGAAGGACAACTCTTTTTACAGTTTGCCATTTAGTTGCCCCTAAAGCAAAAGAAGCCTCCCTTAATTCCTGTGGCACGCTTTTTAAAGCTTCTTCAGCAGTTCTTATAATGGTAGGCATAATCATTAATGCTAAGGTAAGCTGTCCAGCAAGCAAGCTCACTCCAAATTTAAGATATATAACGAAGAAAGTTAAGCCAAATAAGCCAAAAACAATAGATGGGGTTCCGTTTAGCAGTTCAGCCCCAGCTCTTATTATTTTCCTTATTTTTCCCTCCCTTGTATATTCATTTAAATATATTGCAGCTCCTATGCCTATAGGAAGGGCAAATAGTATTGCACCCCCAACAAGCATTAAAGATCCTACAATTGCAGGAAATATTCCTCCATCTCTTCCAAGATTTTTCGGAGGTTGAGTTAGAAATTCAATGCTTAGAGCATTTATTCCATTTACAGCAATATAATAAAGAATTATGAAAAGCATAAATATCGTTATACCCATTGCAAGAGAAGTGAGACTGAATGCAATTTTCTGCTCAACTTTTGGAGATAAAATTTTCTTAAGAATATATCTATGAAAAAAATAGATGGAAGTGGTAGTAAAAAGCAAAATGATGGATAATTTTACTCCAATAGAAAAAATCAGTAAAATTATCGCAAGAAAAACGAGAGAATATATCAGTATTTTCTTTACTTTTATACNGTATCTACATGAAAGGAGTTCTCTTCTTCTTTTCGGGGTAAATTTTTCTTTCATTTTCTCCATTATCATGGTAGATACTATATTTATAACAAGTACAATAATAAGCAAAATAATAGCCAGTCCATATAAGCTGCTTTGCCACATTGAAGCATAAGGGGCTTCTCCCATTTCAACAGCTATTGCTGAAGTAAGAGTTTTTAATGGTGCAAAAGGTTTAAAAAAACTTGGCATCTTAGCAGAATTTCCTATAACCATCATAACCGCCATTGTTTCCCCAATAGCTCTTCCTATACCAAGAATAATTGCAGCTGTTATACCAGATGTAGCAGATGGCAAAATAACATTTTTTATTGTTTGCCATTTAGTTGCACCTAAAGCCAAGCTACCCTCCCTAAATTCTCTTGGCACAGCACTTATCGCATCCTCAGCGACGCTTGCAATAGTTGGCAGAGCCATTATGGCAAGAATAATAGATGCTGAAAGCCATCCTTCTCCTGAAGAAACATCAAAATTTATCTGTAGCCACCTTATCAAAACAACTAAACCAAAAAATCCATATACTACCGAGGGTATGCCAGCTAGCAATTCTATTGCAGGCTTTGCTATTTTTTTGATGCTCGTAGGTGCAATTTCTGAAATGAAAATAGCGCTTCCTATGCCTAAAGGAATTGAAATGAGCATTGCTCCAAAAGTTACTATTAAGGTTGCCATAATTAATGGAAATGCTCCATAGCTTGCGGGAAAACCGTAGATTTCTCCTTGAGGCTCCCAATTTTTTCCGAAAATGAAATTAAGTATTCCTTCATGCTTGAATACTGGATATGCTTCCTTCAGGAGGAAAATAAAAATGATGAATATAGCTATTACTGCAAAAATTGCAGTTATGAGCAAAATGCTTTCTATTGCCTTCTCGCCTATTTTAATTTTATTGGGCAGCATGTATATTTAAATAAATTAAGAGAGGGGAACAAAGCCCTCTTCTTCAACTATTTGTTGTCCTTCCTCGCTTAAAATGAAATCAATAAAATCTTTTACTAAGCCTTTTGCCCCTCCTTTTGTGAAAAGATTTAAATTCCTTGCAATTGGATATTCTCCATTTTTTACATTTTCGATAGTTGGTTCAACTAATTTGCCATTATACCAAATTTTTATTGCTTTTACTTCTTCATCTACATAGCCCAAGCCAACATAACCAATTGCGGAAGGTGTTGTTGCAACCTTGTCATGCACAGCTCCATTTGAATTCATTTCAAGCATATCATCTCTCTCTTTCTCCTTTTTCATAACATGTTCCCAGAAAAATTCTCTTGTGCCAGAGGCAGTATCTCTTCCAACTACAGTAATTTTTTCATCTTCTCCTCCGAGTTCATTCCAGTTTTTATATGTGCCGTTATATATTCCTCTTATCTGCTCTAAAGATAAATTTGAAACTGGATTGCTTGGATGAACAATTATGGCAATTCCATCTTTAGCAATAACATACTGCACCAAATCAGGATACTTTTCCCTTTCGGAGCTTTTTAGTTCGCGAGATGCCATTCCTATATCAACGCTTCCCTCCCCAACTTGGCGTATGCCTACGCTGCTTCCACCACCGCTCACCCGTATATCTACATCTGGATGTATTTTCATAAACTCTTCTGCGGCTCTCTGTACTATGGGCAATACAGTTGTTGAACCAGCTATTTTCAATGTTTTTGTTTCTCCTTCTTCTATACAACCAGCTAATATCAACAAAAGCGTTGCAATAAATATACTTCCTTTTTTCATCACACTGTATAAAAAAATTATAAATATATATTTTTTCGAAATAATCTATATATCTATATATAGTTTCTATACAACTATAGAAAAAATAAAAAATCATGGAATGATTATGAA
>MTNE01000080.1 GCA_002011355.1 Thermoplasmatales archaeon JdFR-43
TTCAAAGAAGTTTATGGAGACAACAAAATAGAATTTGAAGGAAGAATAGGAGAGCCATTAAAGAAATATGTGAAAGTTGATTATAACTTGCCTGGATGTCCTCCTGAGAAGGAGGAAATCATTTATTATCTTGCCACCTTTGCTATTGGAAGCTATCCAGAGGAAAAAGACTATCCTGTATGTACAGAATGTAGAAGGAAAGGATACCCATGTGTTTTAATAGAGAAGAATGAGCCATGTCTTGGCCCATTAACTGTAGCAGGATGTAATGCAAGATGTCTTGGCTATAATGTTGCATGTATTGGTTGCCGTGGCCCCTTGCCTCATGGCATAGCATGGTTTGATTCGCTTGCAAAAACATTTAAGGAAAAGGGAATGAGTAAGGAATACATAAAGGCAAGAACAGAAATATTTGGCAAGCAATATGAGAAAATGGATGAGATGATAGAGAAGGTGTTTGAAGATGAAGATTGATAGAGAGATTAAAAACGATCATCTCGCTAGAATTGAAGGCAAAGCAGGGGTTGTGGTAGAAATAGGAGATGAAATCAGAGCAAGAATAGATGTGACAGAAGGGCCAAGATTTTTTGAAGTATTGACAAAGGGAAAAAATTATGAGGAGGCAGCAGCTATTTGCCCCCGTATCTGCAGCTTTTGTTCCATACCCCATAAGCTTACGCCCTTGGAAGCAATAGAAAATGCTTTGAATGTTGAAGTCACTGAGCAGACAAAGTTGCTAAGGCAAATGCTTTATTTTGGCAACATGGTGGAAAGCCATGCATTACATCTTTACCTTTTTGCCATACCCGATTATCTTGGTTACCACGATGCATTCTCAATGGCAAAGGAATATCCAGATTTGATGAAAAAAGGAATGGATTTGAAAAATTTTGGAGCAATGGTGCAGAGCATACTTGGCAGCAGAGAAATACATCCCGAAAATGCAGTTGTTGGCGGCTTTGGCAAATTGCCAGAGCAGCAAGAAATTGAAAAAATAAAAAAGATGGCCTATAATGTTATAGATGCTGCAGTTGCAACAGTCGATTTCTTTCTAGATTATGAATATCCCTCCTATGTAAATTTGGAGAGAAATCATCTGGCAATAAAACCACACAATGGCTATGGCGTTTATGGAGATGAAATAGTTGCATCAGATGGTTTCTATTTCAGCGTTGATAAATATAAAGAATATATTGAGGAAGAGGTGGCTCCTTATTCTTTTGCAAAAAGAGGAAAATATAAAGGGAAGCCATTTATGGTGGGAGCTTTATCAAGAATTGTCAATAATCACAATCTCTTGGAAGGAAAGGCAAAGGAGTTGCTCAACAGCCATAGTGAATTTGTCAAGGCAGAGAATAGCTTCTCCAACAACTTCTGCCAAGCATTGGAAATAGTGTATTTCATTGAAAAAATTGCAGAAATGGCTGAGAATATCAAGATAAGGAAGGAGGAGAGAGTAAAGCCGGAAGAAAAAGATGGTAAGGGATACGCTGTAACTGAAGCTCCCAGAGGTTTACTCATTTATGAGGTAGAAATAGAAAAAGATATGATAAAATACATGAATGTAATTACTCCTACTGCAATGTTCCTTCCCATGATGGAAATCGATGTCAAAAATATGGCGGAGGGTATGTGGAAAAACGGCTATAAAGACATTGATTTGATTGGCAAAAAGGTTGAAATGGTGATAAGAGCCTACGACCCCTGCATTTCATGCAGTGTACATGTGATAAGATTATGAAATGTCTCATTGTATTTCTCGGCAGCAGCATTGCAGGAGATGATGCAGCAGGGTATGACGTGTATATGCGTATTAAAAACAAAATAAAAGCAAGAATGGCCTATCTCGGAACAGATTTATTCAAACTGTATGGCATATANGANGGNGANGAAAAACTAATCATAGTTGATGCCGTTTATGGCGCAGATGATGTGATACATCTAAAAAATAATGAAATTTTCAGCATGGATGATAAGAGCGAAGGAATGCATTTTTTATCCGCTATTGAAGCGCTGAAGATTTTAAAAACGGTAATGAAAAAATTTCCTGAGGAAGTACATCTTATTGGATTACCTGCTAAGAGCTTTAATAAAATAACTTATGATAAAGAAATAATAAATAAAGCAATAAAGGAGCTAAAAAAGCTTATTGAATGAGAGGAGCTACCTCATTTTCTTTTTGCTCATTTTCCTTTTGGAGGGATAACGGCAATATTTCTCTGTCCCAAATTAATAATTTTTCATTGCTGATTTTTATGAAGCTAGCTTCAGCATTCGATATTGAAAAGGATTTTCTGCCCTGAAGATTGCATTTGAGAATAAACGCATCTTTGCCCCCCTCCCCATAACTTGTTGTATATCCGGCAATATATATCAGATTGTTATCCACGTCAACATCATACGCTGCCTCTTCGTTTCTTCCACCCCATGTTTTTGCCCATTCCAGAGTACCATCAAGAGAATACTTAAGGAGAAAAGCATCGTCTCCCGTTTTTCCAACAATATATATTGAATTTCCATAAACCTTTATGCTCAATGCCTCATCATTTTCCGCATCACCCCACCTTCTTTCAAACAGCATGTTCCCATTTGGATCATATTTAAGAATTAAAGCGTGAGGAGAATATGAAGCAGTATATCCTGTAATATACACGCTACCTTGTGAATAATCTATTCCTGCCACTGTATCATCGTCGCCACCGCCCCATGTTTTTGCCCATAATTTATTTCCATCAGTATCATATTTAAGCAATGCAACATCTTTGCCTCCCACTCCATAACTTGTTGTATATCCGGCAATATATATTCCATCGGTTGTCGCCACCACGTCATTCCCTTTTTCATCGCCACTTTTGCCCCAAAGTTTTTGCCATATGAAATTTCCATCTACATCATATTTGAGTAAAAATGCATCTCCTCCAAGAGCGCCAAAACTTTTTGTGAGGCCGCAAACATAAATATTGTTACCATATGCTGCTATTCCTCCTGCCATGTCATCACTGCTTCCACCCCATGTTTTATACCATAAAAGACTGCCTTCTGAATCATATTTGGAGATGAAAATGTCCGAGTTACCTCCATTTTCAGTTGTTCCAACAACATATATGTTGCCATTAGCCACAACAACATCGCTTGTTTCAGCAGTGCTTTCCCCACTCCATGTTTTCTCCCAT
>MTNE01000056.1 GCA_002011355.1 Thermoplasmatales archaeon JdFR-43
TTTCCTTATGCTCCTTTAATGGCTGCAAATCAGTCATCCATGAATCAGGAGATATAATGAGTAAATCATACTCATCATTTGTGAACAATGGCTTTTCGGGTTGCTTATAATATATTTTCATCTTGAATTCATTAGCAAATAAAACATCTCCTGCAACATATCTCACTGGATAGAGATAAATGTTGAGTATGAGAACATGCTTACCATTTTTAAGTCCAGCCATTGCATCATATTCATACCATTTTTCAGGATAAA
This sequence comes from Thermoplasmatales archaeon JdFR-43, assembly GCA_002011355.1. Taxonomy (GTDB): domain Archaea; phylum Thermoplasmatota; class E2; order UBA202; family JdFR-43; genus JdFR-43. The sequence goes on from MTNE01000056.1 coordinate 256, forward strand.
CAATATCTGCATCATAATTTCCCTGCTCAACTTCAAAGCCTGGAGGCGAGGGAATATATGAAGATGGGAGCATCACATCCAATTTTTTTATCTCCTGAGGATGTACTTCTACACTGACTTTACTTCCTGCCGGGAAAACAAATGTTTTTGTATAAAAGGGCACAACAGGTTTATTTTCTGCTATTAAGTTTGCACATCTTTCTATGTATATCGAATCATTTAGTATTGATAGTGAGAAGTCGACATGTTCTTCAATATATTTCTTTTCTAAAATTCCGTTGCCAGTAATACTTTCATTTTTTACTGCTGGAATTAAAAAAAGCACCGCCACTAACAGACACAACACAACATTCTTACCTTTCATTTTTCTCCCTCCTCAGCATTATAAGCTGAATATGAATACAGATATGGGCATGGTTTCTTCTTTCAGTCCGGCTTTATTATATGCTACAGCATACAAATATTTCCATCCAATAGCTCCTCTCCACAACCATTCATAAGGCGGTGTTAAATCAATATTTTGAAGGATACCATCAACATAGAAGGATACATTGTTTATACCTGAATCAGCATCATAAGCAATCACTCTAACAGCAATCCTGCCAATGATAACCGTATTTCCGCTTGCCATGGGCCATATCTGGCGATCAAACAAATAAAGATAACCAGGCACGGGGCGCTGCAGAGTAACGAGAGGTGAGGTTGTATCAACCTTTATAGTTACGTTTTTGGTTTCTTCCTGATTTCCAGCATTATCCACACTGTAAAATTCTATGATGCATTCNCCACCTTCTGATAAAGTGATTTTTCCAGTATATGCCAGCCAGAGTCCACCATCTATTCTGTATTCTGTATGTGCCACGCCGCTTATTGCATCAGTTGCAGTTAAAGTTACATTTACAGGGGTTACATACCAGCCATTTTTTCCATTTGGCGTTGCTGGCTCTACAGAATAGTCTGTGACTGGTGGTGTTATATCATATCCAGCTGTTTCATCTGCTACCGTTTTACTCTCTGTGTTTCCAGCAACATCTGTAGCTACACTGTAAAATTCGTAATATCCTTCTCCATCTGGAAAATTAAATGAGAAAAGCCATCCATCACTGCTGTTACAATCTGTTCCATACAAGGTCCAGTTACTCCAGCTTGCGTTATCTGAAGAATATCTATACCACAGAGAAACATTTGCTAGAGCATAATTATCGCTGGCTGTAACATTCAACAAAACTGCAGCATTATTCCAGTATGAAATATCCTTTATGGATGAGGAAGGCGGAGTGGTATCCTGCACCACTATACTATATGGCCCTGTTACACTCCATCCTGTTGCATTGTGTGCTTTCACATAATAGGTATATTCTCCNAATGGATCAGGGTATTCATAAGTTCTGTTAAAATACCAGGTGGCAACTCCATATGCATAAGCATAGGCATTGGAAATACAATTCATTGAAAAATTACCCATACAAGTTGAATCTGGATAAAAAATTTCAATATATACCGAAGAGGCATCTGTTATATTGGCTGTTACGTTGTTATAGCCAGGAACTTCAACNGGATCTGGAGAATCATTAACAAAATTTATGGTGGGTTGAGCNAGNNNGAAAATTAAAAATGCTTCAAAAGCCACTATTGTAACAGATGCTATAGCCACTGCAGCCTTTTTCCATTTTTCCTCGTTCATCTCAGCTTCAATTGCTTCTCCATTTATAAATTTTCCTAGTTCTTAGAAATATTTTAATGTTATTACAGCAGAGATAATATTTCTTTCATGAGAAAATCTTCCTATCAGTCATTCTTTTTTGTNGCACGGGTTATATCTATGTGTTCTGCTTCCCCTGAATCTGTACATTCTTTTTCAATTTGAATAGTGGAAAAATAAAATTTGTAGTCCTCCTTCAGAATCCTGTGAGCTTCTTTCAATATGCGTTCGGATTGTGATACATCGTCTACAAGCAAATGAGCAGAGAAAATATTTTTGCCAGAAGTGAGCATCCATGCATGAATATGATGAACATTTTTCACTCCTTCTATTGATTCCAGTGATTTCCTGATTTTATCCACATCTACATTCTTCGGAACAGCTTCTAGAAGAATACTAAAAGAGTCCCTGATAATTCCCCAAGAAGCATAGAAGAGAACAATGCCAAAAAGAATACCTAATATGGGATCTATTTTGTAGAAACCTGTAAATTTGATAACAACTGCAGCGACCAGTATTATTATGCTTCCTACGAGAGTTTGNAATATATGCCAGAAAGCTCCTTTCAGATTGAGATTCTCTTTCTGCCCAGAGTAGAGTAACTTGATTGATATGGCTTCTGTTGCGAGTCCACCAAATGCGGCAATTAACATGGGTATTATTGGCAACTCAATTGGATTTTTCAGTCTCATATATCCCATGTAAAGGACAAAAATAGCCATTGTGAGAAGGAAAAAACCGTTCAAAAGAGCACCAATAATTTCTGCCCGTAATGAACCGAAAGTTCGATACTTATCAGATGGGTGCATTGCTATTTTGCCTGCAACCAGAGCCAGCAGTACTCCACCAACCGCAGAGAATGTATGAAAAGCATCAGAGGTTACAGCTACAGAGCCCGAATATATACCCAGCCCAAGTTCTATAAAAAAATATATGCCTGTAAGCCAACTCGTTATTTTCAAAGCTCTGATGTTTCCTTCATTCAATGAAGGCATATGATGTCCCATTGCCTGCTCGACTGCACGTTTAGAATCCACTTCTTTTAAAGTTTATTTGACTATATAATGATTGTCAAAAATTTGCATGTAAAATAGCGCTGAGGGGGGGATTTGAACCCCCGAGGGGCAAAGCCCCACAGGCTCTCCAGGCCTGCGCCTTACCGGGCTAGGCTACCTCAGCACTCTTTT
>MTNE01000078.1 GCA_002011355.1 Thermoplasmatales archaeon JdFR-43
GGAGAAGAAATAAGAGGATGCGCAGAAGAAATGAGAAGGATAATACTGGAGGGTTAAAAATGTTTAGAGAATGGAAAGAAAAAGGATATATAATTCCATGGAAAATGCTTAGGGTTACACTGGGAGCGATGCCTCCATTAGTTAAAATGATTGTAAGACATCCAGTGTATATAATGAAGAGTAATGCTGCTGCCAAGAAAAATCCAGTGAGATATGATCCTCCTCGTTACGAAATACCAGAATATAGAGAAGGAATGCCATATTGTAAATCAGATGAAAAATATCTTCGTCCCACTCATCTCTGCAATCCACATGCTAAAGAAATTATAGCAATGGCAAATGAACTTGGAGCATATAGAGAAGATGCATGGACATTTGCAAATAACGTGTTTAATTTTGTGAAAAAGAATATAAAACTTGCTTTCGTTGGACTTGATAGAGAAGTAGATACGTTAAAGAGAGGAACAGGAACATGTATTCATCAGCTTTCATTATTTGCAGCTTTATGCAGGGCTGGAGGGCTTAAGGCGAGATATAAACTTTACAGCCTTGCTCTGGTTGAGCCTTTATACCAGAATATGATAGAAGTATCACCAATAATGAAAGGATGGTATGATGCTCTCGGCGCTTTCATGCTTCACGGGACAGCAGAAGTATATGTAGATGGCAAATGGGTGACAGCAGACCCAACCTTTACACCAGAATATGAAGCTGCTATGGGACTGCCTCTTGCAAAGCTGGGTGATGACCCGCTGGGCATATGGAATTACCCTGTAGAAGGCACAACAATGCTTCTTGAGGGGCTTCCATATGGTGTAGGAATAGCATGGAACTTCCTGGTTAATTTTCTGGCNAAAGGGGAAAGNATTAAAATAGANAGGAGCATGGAAAAAGCGAGACAGATGGGGAANAAAATACTTGAAGAAATGGGCGAAGACGAATATGATAGAAAGGCAAGAGCAAAATATAAGGCAAAGATTCCGAAGATTACGCTTGAGAAATGCCCCAATCTTGTTTTTAAATGAAGTTTATCTGCGATGAAATGCTCGGGACACTGGCAAAATGGCTTCGTATTCTTGGTTATGACACAAAATATGTAAAAAATATGAGTGATGAAAAAATAATTGAAATTGCAAGAAGAGAGCAGAGAATCGTTCTTACAAGAGATAAATTGCTCGCAAGAAAGGCAGATAATGCATTATATATAAATGAAAGAGAACTGGAAAAACAGATTGAAAAAGTTTTTGAAAATTTTAATTTGAAGGTGGAATATGATAAAATATTATCCAGATGTACAATATGCAATATACCTGTTGTCAAAATAGAAAAAGAAAATGTGAGAGAAAAGGTGCCTGAACATGTGTGGGAAAGCCAGGAAGAATTCTGGATTTGTCCGCAATGCCATAGAATCTACTGGATGGGGAGTCACTGGGAAAATATGACAGATAAAATAAAAAAATTGAAGAAATAATCACCAGAGTTTTCCCTTGTAATATGGCGAGAGAGGACATCCGAGACATTTTCCATTTATATAATATTTGCAATCCTGACACTGGCATAAAGAACAGGAAGCTTCGTTATTCATTTTTAATGGCATTATAAAATTTGGATAGGAGGAGAGAATCACTTTTATATCCTCTTTTTCAAATCTTTTTTTGGCTATCGATTCTAGACTGGAGAAATCTTCACTCACTATGTAGAGTGTTTTTGCATCTTCCGTTTCAATCATTCCAAGAATATATGGGCATATTTCCAGGCTTTCTATTTTTTCATCTTTGCCCATCTCAATTTTCGCAACGTGCAATCCAGCCTTTTTTATGTCAACACCAACATTACAAGCAATCAATCCTTTCTCTTTCAGTCTTTTTATTCTCGCACTTACTGATGGCTGTGACAATTCAACCATTCTAGCAATTTCGTTTTGAGATAATTTTGGATTTTTCTGCATCAAATTAATTATCTTTCTATCAATATCATCCAGCTTAACATCAATCAAGGAGACACCATATAAATAAGATTTTTCCATTTAAAACTTTTATGAATTATAAGAGTATGTCAATAAATAAAAATTTATACCCCTTTCAATTTTAATTCACATGAAAATACTGCTCATATTTCCTCGCCTAGAACACGGCGTAACCACATATAGAGACAAAGGGTCACCATTTGCAAAACTTTTTGGAAATCCTTATTTAAGTTTATCTCAGGTTGCTGCTTGCACGCCGCCAGGCCATGAAATTCGCATCATTGATGAAAATTATGAAAAGATTGACTTTGATGAACCCTGGGATTTAGTTGGTATCACAGTTCTCACAATGCTTGCACCCCGTGCTTACGAAATAGCTGATGAATTCAGGAGGCGTGGAGCAAAGGTTGTATTGGGAGGATATCATCCAACGGCTCTGCCGGAGGAAGCTAAGCAGCACGCAGATGCAGTTGTTATTGGTGAGGCTGAAGAGGTGTGGGCAGAAGTCGTGAGGGATGCTGAAAAAGGTAAGCTAAAGCCGTTTTACCATGGGAAACATGCAGATATGTCAAAAATTCCTTTTCCTCGCCGTGATTTAATGAAATTTAAGCCACTTACAGAAGGAATTCAAACATCTCGAGGTTGCCCCAATGCATGTGATTTCTGTGCAACTTCTGTGTTTCTAGGAAGAGCATTAAGGAGAAGACCCATAAAGCATGTTATTGAGGAGTTGAAACAGATTCCAAATAGAGTGATAATTTTCAGGGATGCTTCTCTTACCTTAAATCCAAAGTATAGCATGGAATTGTTTAAAGCAATGAAGCCATTAAAAAAGAAATGGATTGCTAATGGCAACATAAATCTGCTGGGTAAAAATGAAAAGTTTTTGAAGGCGGCAAGAGAGGCAGGATGTATATCATGGTTCGTTGGCTTTGAATCAATAAATCCAAGCAGCTTAAAGGAAGCACATAAAGTTTCAAATAAGGCTGAGGATTATGACAGAGCAATTAAGGTTGTAAGAAAATATGGAATGGGAATTGTAGGAGGCTTTATATTTGGATTCGATAACGATACTCCAGAAATTTTTGATGCCACTCTTGAGGCTGTTTTAAGCTGGGATATAGATGCTGCTGAATTCAATATACTGACTCCATATCCTGGAACTCCTCTTTATTA
>MTNE01000183.1 GCA_002011355.1 Thermoplasmatales archaeon JdFR-43
TTTTATCACTTTTTTTCCATGCTCAACAACTTTTTCATTTGCTCTCTTCATTTCCTCAAATTTTTCTTTCGCTTCTTTTCCATATAAAAAGGCAAAATTGACTATGTTCCATATAGAAGCCATTGATGGATATAGCGAAAGCATGACAAGACATTTCTCAAAAAGCTCCTTTTTCCCGATGTATTTGCCAATATAATTCATTGCTTTCGTTTCAATTTCCGTTGCTCCTGATATTCTATCCTGTTTCATAATGAAAAATTGCACGGTATAATAAATGATTTTGTTCTTTTATCCGATATACAGTCCCCCGGTAACTAAAATTACCTCTCCTGTTACATAATCTGCAAGATTGCTTGCAAGGAAAAGGCAAACATTGGCAACGTCCTCTGGCATTCCAAGCCTTTTCAAAGGGATTTCCTCTATTCTTTTTCTTCTTTGCTCTTCCGTGTAGTTGGCTATTATATCTGTATCGATAGTGCCTGGCGCTACTGCGTTAACATTTATTTTTCTTTCTGCCAGTTCTATAGCCAAGCTACGCATTAAACCAAGGATTCCTGCCTTGCTTGCTGCATAGTCAGCTCCATGAGATGAGCCTCGAAAGGCAAGCTGGGAGGAAATGAATATAATTTTGCTGCCTTCCTTCATATATGGCAATGCATTTTTGCACATGTTATAGCACGATTTTAGATTTGTTTCAATTATTTCGTCCCATTGTTTTTCATCTAGTTCTTCAAATTTACTTCTCNTGTATATACCTGCATTATTTACAAGCACATCAATTCTTCCAGCTGCATTTACAAATTTCTCAACAATTTTTCTTGCTTCATCAAATTTTCCCACATCTGCTGGCAATAAAATTCCATCCGAATATTTTTTAACTTCCTTAAGCACTTTCTTTGCCTTTTCATGGCTCTTAAAATAATTTATTCCAACAAAAGCACCATGCTCTGCAAATTTTATTGCTATTGCTCTTCCTATGCCCCTGCTTGCTCCGGTTATCAAAGCTTTTTTGCCGTTTAGCATTTCACTGCAATCTTTTATATAGTTTCACGACTGCCTCAACTGCCTGCTTCGCCCTGTCTATCCTCTCCTCTGCCTGCAATCTGCTCATGCCCGGTCCTGTTATTCCAAAGCCGAGAGGCTTGTCATATTGAATGGCTAAATCAATTAATTTTCTGGCAGCATGCTGCATGACAACTTCATCATGCTCTGTCTCGCCTTCAATTACAGCCCCTAATGCAACAACTCCATCAATGTTCATGTCCTGCATGAGTTTTTTGGCAGCGATGGGCATATCCAATACGCCTGGAACCTTTATAATCTTCTCTACTCTAGCTCCTAAAAATTCAGCATGTTCTTTTGCTCTTTCCAGCATCATCATGGTTATGTCATAATTGAATTCAGAAACGACAATGCCTATCCTTATTTCCTCTCCTCTTTCCCTCTTCATTATTTTTGTTATGATTTTTTATTATATTTAGTTTTGGATTGGATAAGAACGCAGGAATATTGAACATGATGCAAATAACCAGACAAGATTTCATTTATCCTTAAAAAATCCTGATACAAATAAAAGAAAAATGGAGGATGATTAAGAAAGTATCGCCTCAATTAAAGCATGGGGTAATATTTTTCTATTTCATACTGGGTTACTTTTATATCATTTAAATCAGCAGCTCCCTTGTATTCCTCTATCTCCTTTTCTTTCAATTCTATGAACCTTGAATGAATATGGCTGCCGAGAATTTCTTTTGCCAATTCGCTTTCTCTCAATTCATTCAGAGCAACTTCTAGATTTTCTGGCAATCTTTTGATTTTTTCTTTTTCATTTGCGCTTAAAGCATATACATTCTTTTGATATGGCTCCGGCAATTCATATCCTTTTTCTATACCTTTCAGCCCTGCTATTATCATGGATGCCATCACAAAGTACGGATTTGCCGCTGGATCAGGACTTCTTAATTCAATTCTCATTGCTTTCTCCTTTCCTTTTTCATATTTCGGTACTCTTATTAAAGCAGATCTATTGCCTACGCCCCATACTTTATATACCGGCGCTTCATAGCCAGGAACAAGCCTTTTATAAGAATTTATCCATTGATTCAGCAAGGCAGTGATTTCATTGATATGCTGCAATAAACCAGCAATATAACCTTTTGCATCGCTGGAAAGATAATGCTCGTCATTTTCATCAAAAAAGGCATTTCTACCTCCTTTCCATAAAGATTGATGAATATGCATCCCGCTGCCATTATGTCCATTTAATGGCTTTGGCATGAAGGTGGCATATATTCCATTTCTCCTTGCATATTCCTTTGTCAAAAAGCGGAAAAGCATGATTTCATCGGCAATTTTTAGGGCATCAGAATATTTTAAATCTATCTCATGCTGGGACATAGCCACTTCATGATGGTCGCACTCTGCTGTTATTCCCATTTCTTCTAAACCCATCATCGTCTGTTTTCTCACAAACCCATAAAAATCTTCCATTGAATCAAAATATTTTCCATTATCTATTGGTGTAGGACTACAGGAATCCTTAAAATAAAAATACTCCATTTCTACTCCTGCATATACATTATCATATCCTTTTTGCCTCGCTCTTTCAATCGCTTTTTTCAGCGCATACCTTGGATCGCCTTCATATGGTTTATTATCTTTCAATACATCACACATCACATATGCAACTCTGTATCCATCGTAGCTCCAAGGCAAAACATAAAAAGCATTCTTATCTGGCTTTGCTGTCAAATCGCTGTCTTCAATTCTTGCAAAGCCGGCAATGGAAGAGCCATCGAAACCTTTACCATCTTTCAAGGCATCTTCAAATTCTTCAACAGGAATATAAAAGCCACGTAACATTCCAAATATATCCGAAAAAACCAGTTTAACAAACTTAACATCCTTTCCCTCGTCCTCAAGCCATGATAATATATCGCCCATAATATGTAAAATAAGAGTTAATAAAAAATTAACGACAAATAATTTTTTAAATTATTCATTACTTCCCAAATACAGCAACAGTGGCGCCAACAACATATGTTTCTTCGTGCTCCCGCCATAGAAATGTTATTGCCAGTCCAACAAATTTATATAAAACAAAGAGGGCTGGAGGGAACAAGTTGC
>MTNE01000168.1 GCA_002011355.1 Thermoplasmatales archaeon JdFR-43
GATTAATTTGGCAATTTCTTCAACAAGCTTAACAAATTTATTGTGGTATTCTTGGCTTTCCTTGTAATACTTGACTACCATTTCATGCTCTTTATCTGCCANNTCAAATAACTGGCTTATTGCTTTATCCAGATTNTCAAGATCGATTTCAACACTCTGCTGTTCCTCCAGCTGCGCCTTCAATTTTTCATATTCTTTTCTCTTTTCTTTTATCTCATTTATTATTCTCTCTTCCTCTTTGGGATCCATGGGTACTGTTTCCTGCTCATATTCAAGTCTTCTTATTTCCAATTTTAATTCTTCNGCTTTNAAAAATATGCTATTNCCCTTATATTTGCCTCTCTGTTCCCTCTTCTTTTTTATTAGTTCTCTAGCTTGCTGCTGGTATTCTGTTCTTCTCTTTTTGTGTTCCTTCATTTTTGCAACAAGTTGGTCTCTTGTTTCCTTTGCTTTCTTCATTTCTTCAATGAGCTTTTTCTTCTCTTCATTAAGCATGTCTCTTTCTTCTCTTAAAAGCTTGGCTTTCTGATTCAGCTCATCTCTTTTCTCACACAACTGGCGATATTTTTCCTCTGCCTTCCTTAGTTCCCCCTTCAGTTCTCTGGAAGTTAAGGATGTCAAATCATCCATAAAGGCATATGAAATACTCAAATAAAAAGGTTTGCTATCACTAATTGAATTTAATTTAAGAATAGTAATGAATGTTTTATTTTTTCTATCATTTCTTTTTTGATTTCTCTACTAAATATTTTCCTTTTTTTCATTTCTCTTCCAATAATTACAACGTCTGCATCCACTTCATCTGCGTATTTTGCTACCTCTCCTTCGATACTTCCAATTGCAATTTTAACATCAGCATATTTTTTATATTTGGCGGCAAATCTTTCTGCCGCTTGCTTTAATTCCTCCATTGTTCTCTCTCTTTTTATTCCCTCTTCATCCACTTCTATTTTTTCTTCTGTATCTATAACATATACAAAATATGCTTTTTTGCCAAATTTTTCAGCAAACTTTAGTGTAAATTTCGGCACCCTTACATTTGGAGCGAGATTGGAGCATACCCCCAATATACTTTCTCCTTCTCCTACTTCTACCCATACAGGTATCTTGATATTTTCCAAGAGGCGATATCTCAGGAAACATTCTTTTTCAAATCCCATCATAATGCATGTTGCATTATGCTTCCTAGCTTTTTTCATAATAACATCTGAAAATTCACCAACAACAATCTCTTTTTCAAAATCAGGTATATGCTCTGCAATTTTTTCAAATATTATATTNGCAACNCCCTTGTTTTTCTCTATTATATTTCTCTCCATTTCTTTTCTCTGCTTTTCTGTAAGAAATGGCTCAGCAATTTCATCCACTTTTTTCAGTGTTTTCTCCTCTATTATATAAAGGGCATACACCCTACTTCCAAACAATTCAACAAATTTTTCTGCTCTTTCGGCAACATTTTCGGAAAAGAATTCTGAAGATATTGGCAACAACAGTCTTTTAAACACTTCCATTGAAAATATAGATGTAGGAAATATAAACTTTTTTGCAATTTAGATTTTAATGGCATGGATTAAAAATCGAGGGATGCCCTTATCTTTTAATTGCATGAATAAAATGTTGCAACATTACACCATTTCATTTGAGCGAAAAATTCTTCACAGTCCTAAAAACATATCCCAGTAAAATATGGCCACAAGGAAAATTATTAGTATGCTGGCCATTCCTGCTAAAATACCTGCTTTTGCCATGTGGCGCTGAGTTAAATAGCCAGAAGAATATGAGATTGCCATGCCTGGTGTGGCAACAACAAATACAAATGCTGCACCTCCTGCAACAGCAGTTGCCATCGCCGCTATAACAGGAGACATTCCTGCTCTGCTTGCTATGCTCATGGAAATTGGAAGCATTGTTGCAACCGCTGCCGTATTACTCATTAAGTTTGTCAGAATAAAAGTTAGTAAAATTATGCAGAGAAGTATGGCATACTCATTTTTGAATAGAGAAACCATTCCATTTGCAATCCAGTAGGCGGCATTGGTAGCTTCCAGGCTTTTTCCCATTGTAATTGCTCCTCCATAAACAAGTATTATTCCCCACTGCACTCTTCCTTCGATGTCCTCCCAGTCAACCAATCCAAGTATAAAAAGAGATATCACAGCAATCAATGCTATGATTGCCACACCTATAAGATCAGAAAAGAAAATCCAGAGTACTATGGTTGTAATTAAAACAGCAAACACCATCTTCTCCTTTTGCCCCATTTTTTTTCTACCAACCTCTTTTTCTATCTGTTCTATTGCCTTTCCAATACTTTATTTCAGGTGGAAAAAGCAGGAAAATTATTGCAGCAACTATTGGAAGAGTTATTATAACTATGGGCATATTAATTTTCATCCAGTCAAGAAATGAGATATTGTAACCAAATTCATCGAGGAAAGCTATGGTGAGAGGATTTCTTGCGCCTCCAAGCAACGTTCCCCAGCTTCCTATTGTGGTACCATATGTCAAAGCAAGCATCGTGGCTATACCGAAGTTGCTCTCTTTTGGCACAACACGAACCAGCAGCAAAACATGAAGGAGAATGGGCAAAAGGATGGCTGCCACACCATGCTCCTGCATTATGAATGAGAGGAGGGCACCGGTGAGCATCACGCCAAATATAAATTTCTTTGGTGTTTCTCCAAACATTTTGAGAAATTTTACAGCCATTCTTTTATGCAATCCGTATTTCTCGATTGCCGCAACAAGCATGAAAGAGGCGAGGATAAAAAATACAGCTCTATTTCCAAAATTTGCAAATACTTCTTTTGCATCTGCCACACCAAGCAAGGGTTGCAAAGCCATTATCAGTAAGCCAGTAATAGCCATAGGAATTGCTTCTGTAAGCCACAATAAAACAGCCATTGCAAGGATTCCTATCATTATCTGTCCTTCTCTTGTGAGACCCTCAGGAGTGGGAAGAAAAATTGATGCTATGACAATGAGAATGGCCAATGCCACATAATATTTCTTCATTCTTAAGGAAAGTCAGATACAAAATAAAAATATTTTGGAAAATACAGGTTTTCAGTATAAACGAGCATTAATGAATTAACATATTCT
>MTNE01000031.1 GCA_002011355.1 Thermoplasmatales archaeon JdFR-43
TGATAAAGAGGAACAGAATAAGCATATCTTATAATCTTCTTCAATCTTTTATTCTGGAGTTTTTTGATTTCCTCTCTGCTTTTTTTCCATACTATATCAACATCAAAAAAGTAGCTCTTGACAAGCTGCAAAAGTACAGCAATATCAATCATTGCCTATATTATATCATATATTAAATATAAGCACTTCCATTTTTTCTTCAGCTTCATTACCGGCGTTATCATATGCTACCGCCTTTATTTCATGCTTAAAGAAAGCAAATTCATCCCATAGCCACTCATATGGCTTGTTTTTTAATTCTACTTTTAACTCATCGTCTATATATATTTCTATTTTAGAGATGCCTGATAATNTGTCAGAAGCATCTATCTGGACTGTAATTTTTCCTATTATAACTGTATTTTCTATTGGTATCACTTCCCTATCCGCAATGTAAAGATATTTTTCTGGTCTCTTTATAGAAATTTCAGGAGGTTCATTGTCATTTATTTCTACCTGAGCTATTTTTAAAAGAGTTCCAACAACAAGTTTTGTAACTTTTGCATCATATTCCAAATCCATTTTATCTATTGTATCCTCCGAAGAATGATAATAATCATTGAATTGGTATTCATGGAAAAATGCGGCATTGTATCCATGCTGTATGAAAGGCCAGTGGTCGCTGCTCGCTCCNGCGTTGTATTCATGAATAGCGAGTCCTAAGCTATATTCTTCTGCCACTTCTCTTGCTACATTTGCAATCCACTTTGAGTCCTGTCTGTCATAAACTACAACATTTTCTTTGCCAGTTTCATCCCTAGTATATCCAATCATATCCGCATTGAGCACCGCCACAATTGCCATATTTTCCTCATAAGCATGTGATGCATAGCTGTAACTCCCAAGCAATCCCTCTTCCTCGCCAGAAAATGCAATAAATCTTATGGTGTAGGTTAGCTTAATATCATTTTTATACTGGCTTATTGCCTTTGCTGCCGCCAGTACTGCAGCTGTTCCAGAGCCGTTATCATCTGCTCCTGGCGAGATTGAAACGCTGTCATAGTGGGCGCATATTATGACGCTATCTTCACTTTCTCCAGGAAGAATGGCTTCTATATTCCTGTCTTCATATCCTCCGTAACTCCAGTTTATGAAATGTGTTTCATAGCCATAACTTTTCAGTTCATTGTATATATAGTTGCCAGCATCCCAACATGCTTGCTGCCCTGTTACACGAGGACCAAAATCCTGCAGAGTCTGGATATAATTTGCAACCATCTCCTCATTTATTAAATTCAATATTCCTTCTACATAATCATAATTGACATCAATGCTTCTGTTATCGGAGTTATCAGCCAGAGAAAATGGTAGAAAGAACATTGCTATGAAGACAACGAGAATTTTCTTCATAGATAATGAATCTGTTTTCAGTATAAAATTTTATTGAGAACACTAGGATTTAAAAAGAATTGTAAGAAAGCTACAATTGTTAAACATTTCTTTCCCAATCATGACACAACCTTGAACAATAACACTAAAATATGCGGATTTATATTAAGGCAGAGGGCTCGTGGTCTAGGGGTTATGACGTCGCCTTCACGAGGCGAAGGTCGCCGGTTCGAATCCGGCCGAGCCCATTTATATATTTGTGACATAAAACGACATCCTCGCAATTTTATACTAAAATAACCATGAAAGTGGTTTTTAATCCCATATGTTGTTAATCATATCCAAAAAATATTTTACTCCATTCTTGTAAAAATTAAGCCTAGAATGCCAGATGCCACGAATAGAATTGTAATGGAATATATACCAATGTCTGCCCATACACCATACGTTAATCCCCACGATATGTAGAATATTATACCCACAAATATTGCAAGCAGGGATAGCACTAATTTTACACTTATTTTAAATTCCTTTGTTTCAGCCATTTTATCACTTATTAGGTTAAAGATAGTGGGAGCACTGGGATTTGAACCCAGGTCAGCGGGTCTCTTCTATGGGTCATCGCTCCAGTTATTCTTCATGTCTCGGATGACCCTCTTTTAATCATCCCCATAACTGGAGCCCGCTATGATCCCTGGCTACACCATGCTCCCACGCTTGTAATATCTGATTTCATTTAAATTTTTTATGGCTGTTTTGGCACNATCAAGAATTAATGGATGAATGATTTGATGAATATTCCCTTTCCGCTTGTATCCAGTAAAAAGAAACAAGAGACAATTAAAGCACGGATGCAGATAGCCGAATAACATTTCATCCATTTTTTCTCAAATTCTTGAGCTGCCCCCAAAAGCAAATTATTTATGTCAGGTCTTATTTATTATCGCTCCATACGAAGGCCTCTATGATAAAATGAGTAGAGGTGCAAGCATGGAGCAACAGCGGCATCTTCGGGCCCCTGCGAGAAAAAGGATGATCGCCAGGTCAACCCAGATGCCGCACACTTTCCATTGCTTTTATTGCAAGAGTTAAAAATTCATTCATACATGCCTCCATATCATGNCTCCTTGCTATTCTGACGAATTCCCCGTTTATTTCTTCTATTTCTGTTTTTCTGCCCTTAAGCAAATCCTGAAGCATTGAGGAAATGTTATCTGCGGTTTTTTCTGCAACTTCCTTTGTTTTGTCTATGATTTCTCCTCCAATTTCGATTCCCTCTGTTTTAGCAATTTTGATGCACTCCTCGCAGATTTTTTCAAGTAAAATTTCAGCATTTCTATTTTCAAGCAAAAATCCATTCTTGCATTTCAGTAACGCGGTTAAACCATTGATGGCTGCATTAACCACTGCCTTCTTCCATATCTCTTTTTTTATGTTTTTGCTAATCTTCGTTTCTATTCCACATTTGTTGAATGCCTCTGCTATATTCTTTATCCTATCTGTTATTTTGCCATCCATTTCTCCTATAATTGTTTCGCCAATGCCAGCATGATATATTTTTCCATATTCAAGAAAAGTTGCACCATGACTTGTTATCCCACCAATGACATATTCATTGCCAACAATCTCTGCCAGTATTTCCTCATTCCTCAATCCATTTTGGAGAGAAAGCACAGGTATCTTACCGAATTTTTTTAAAATCTCCCTTGCGGCCTTTTCTGTATCATATGC